>JAQURX010000005.1 GCA_028715415.1 Candidatus Omnitrophota bacterium
ACTTCTTGAAGCTGGGTTAAGTTGCCTTTTATCTTTGGCGTTTCGCTGGTAAAATCGCGGATAATATCTATTTCAGAAAGTTTAACTTTGTATTGAACCATCTCTAAAGTAGTGTCAAGTATTGTGTTTAATTCAAGTAATTCAAAATTCTCATCGCCGCGGCGGGAATATTTCAAAATTCCACGCACAACTTCCCCTCCCTGCACAACATTTGCCTGAATGCGTTCAAGGGCATGGTTTATGTCTTTAAGCATTTCTTTAACTTCGGGAGTGCATTTTGAAGTGTCTGTATTTACCAGAGTATTAATACTATCTCCTGCGATCAATGAAAGAGCGTAGAAACGGTTATTTATTTGATGTGATAATCCATCGGCCATGGTCCCGATTGTTGCCATTTTCTCTGCCTGTCCGATTTGCTCCTGCATTTCTTTTGTTTCAGCATAGAACTGCGCGTTCTCAATTGCAAGCGCTGCCTGGCTTGCAAGCACTTGGAATACATTAAGGTCGTCAATTGTAAAAATCTCTCCTGAAATTTTATCTCCTAAAACAAAAAATCCCATGAATTTATCTTCCAGAAAGCTCGGGATAATTACCGAAGCGTCAAGCAGATGCATTTTTTCTTCTAATATCTTAAAAGTTACTTCATTGGTGTCTTGGGCTTGGCGTTTAATTTCTTCGTAAACAAGCGGCTCGCGCTTAACCATAATCCATGAAACAAGAGTATTGTCGGAAGAAATTTTCTGAATCGGCACCCTTCCTTTATCCCGGCAAACTTGCAAGACATATTCATCTGCCTGCCGGTCGTAAAGATAGGCCGAGAAATAGGAAATTTTGACGGTTTTGGTCATAATGTGCGCAATTAGGTTAAGGAGTTTGTTTAGGTTGCGCACGCGAGTCATGCCGAGTGAAGCCTGTTTTAAGGTTTGCTGATAGCGTCGTTGCTCTTTAAGCAGGCGGTCCTCTGCTCTTCTTTGGATGTAGATATAAAGGAACGGGCCAACAGTGGCTAAGAGGGTTAACAAGCCAAACGGCACAATCCACCATTGTGAACCAAGCATATCAACAAGCCAGCTTTTAAGCCAAATAGTCGCTGCGAAAGGTATGCCGAGAACGAGGGTGTAAACAGCGATAAATACGCCTGCTCGGGTGATGGCTATGGAAACATCCATAAGTCTATATCTAAACATTGCATAAGCAAAAATAAAAGGATATAGTCCGATAAGAATGTTTGAATAAGGATAAACAGGTAATCCAAATATAATATATAAGAACATTCCTTCTGGTCCTAGCCAGCCAATTACTGATCCGATTAAGAAATATTTTAGCTGATTGCTTTGGCTTCCGTTAGTACTCCCCCTGTAAAGATTGAATATTAGAAAGAAAGTATAAAAGAGGATTAAATTATAAAAAATAATATAATAAATCAGGTAAAGTGGATTAATCTTTAGATTTAAAACAAAGAAATAAAATTGATTAAAGGAATATTCTAAAAGAATAAAATCTTTTTTAAAGAAAATTAAGTAAAGAGATAGGATAGTTAAAATATAAACTAAAATGATTTGAAATGTTCTACGTTTTGTTTTGGTAAGTATTAGCGCGTAATGAATGAAAAAAGTGCAGGTTAATGTTACTCCTATATGTGCTATTTTAGTCCAATATAAGGCAATTTCTTTTGAATTAGTAGTTGAAAACTTGTAAGCACCTAAAGCCCAAATTGCACAAGCAACGCAAACCATACCCCAGACATTAGAAAGGCGCTTATTTTTGCCTTTTGTAAATGTGAAAATAGCAATAAAAGAATTTGTAATTAATGTGAATATACAGGACCAAGCAAATAGGTTCATTTTTAGTTATAATTTATCACTAAACGTACTTAAAATATTTTTTGCCGTAATTCTACCAGAAACAGCTACTGTTGAAATCCCTCCTTGTCCTGCCCCTCTAGTGCACCAATGACCTGCAAGATAAAGATTTTTTACTGAAGTTTTTTGCGGAATTAAATTGCCCTTAGTTTGATTTTTTGTAGAAGCCCACCCAAAAGCAGCTCCATTCCTATTTAAAGTGTATCTATGGAAAGTACAAGGAGTGGCTGTTTCAATTAAATCGATATTTTCTTTGAGGTCGTCCACTATCCTATTAGAAATGTCTATTAGTTTGTTTGTTAATTGACCTCTTTTTTGTTTCCAAAAATTCTGATTTTCAAAAGTAGCCATTGTAAATATTTCAATAGTATTTTTTTGAGATTTAACTAAAGACTTGTCTTTTGAAGAAGGAAAAGACACTAATAAGCCACTAATTATATTTTCTTTTAAGTTGGTTCTTAAATTCTTGTAACAATTTTCAATATTGTTTTCTGAAAAATACCAAATATTAGAGCAGTTGTTAGAGGTCTCTTTTAGGTCTTTTTTTATTCCCAAGTAGACTGCAAACACTGAATTTGAAGGCTTAAGTCTATCTACCGTTTTTCTTTCCTTAGTTTTGGTTTTAATTAATTTCTTAAAAGTTAAGGTAGCATCACAAGCAGAAACTGTTCTTTTAGAATAAATCTTTTCTTTGGATACCAACTCTACTCCTATAGCAATGTTATCTTTAACTAAGATTTTAATGACTTCTTTTGAAAGAATAATTTCTCCCCCAAGTGATTTAAATCTTTTTACGAATGCTTCAGTAAAATCTTGCATTCCTCCTCTTGGATAGTATCCCGGGTCTAGTATGAATTCATTAAAGAATACAATAGCGATGATAGCAGGAATTTTACTTGGTGGTAAACCCATATTGCCTAATAAAAGCAATCCAATTGATGATTTTAAATTAATATCCTTAAAGAAATAATCAAGCAAATCTTTTGTGCTTAAGTTTTTAGTCGCTTTAAATTGAAGAAAAATTTCTTTTTTAGAAATGAACTTAAAAAAACGTTCAATATTATTTTTTTCTTTTGGAAAACTTTTTTTAAATTCATTAATTGTGTCAAAATAATTTTTTCTAATGTAAGTAATTGAATCAGGTAGGATTATTTTATCAGCCGGATCAAATTGATTAAATTTTATTATATTGGTTAGATCGAGTTCTTTAATAATTTGGTTTAGCGATCCATGTTTTATCCCGCCAATATAGTGGATAGATGTGTCAAATTTATAACCTTTTCGCGTGAAAGAAGTGCAATAGCCACCTGCCATTGAGTGTTTTTCAACAATTAACACTTTCAACCCAGCTTTAGCAAGATAACACCCGCAAGTAAGGCCCCCGATTCCCGCTCCAATTATTACTACATCGTATTTGTTTTTCATTTTATATGTTTAACTGCTTCTATGCTATTTTTGCGAATAGAACGTTTGCCTTTTTCCGCTGGATAACCAAAGGTCAGAATTGCTATTAATTCTTTATCGGTTTTAAGTAGTTTATTAATTCCTTCTTTGCAAAATAGAGGAGTGTCAAGCCAGCAGGAGCCAATTCCACAAGATTCAGCACCAAGAATCATATTTTGGATGGCCGCAGAAATTGCGCTAAATTCAGCCTTCTTGATTATGCCTGAAAACCTTGAGTAAATTTCTTTAAATCTATTTTTCATTTTATCCATATCTCCGGAATTATATACTGCAATTGTAACAGGAGCTGACTTAATTATATTTGATGCGGAGTGAAGTAAAATATTAACTCCTGCTCCGGAATTCTTGGATTTTTTCAAAACGATTTCCGATAGTTGTTTTTTTATCGATTTATTTGTTATTACTACAAAAAACCAAGGTTGGATTCTTAGGAAGCTTGGAACTGACGGCCCCCAGATCCCCGCCTCAATAATCTTATCCAAGATTTTCTTAGGGATGGATTTGTTTTTATATTTTCTTACTGTCGCGCGCTCTTTGATAAGTTTGAGTACATCAGTTTTCATACAAAACCTTCCGTGGCTGGTGAAGATTAAATTTTCTTAGCAAACCATTTTGTCATTGCTATTAGTGGAAGCATTGGCGGCAGGCCCGGAGCAAATGGCAATACACTGGCATCGCAGACAAAAAGATTCTTTAGTTTTGTTTCTAAGTTGTTATCTACAACTTTTCCAATAGCCGCAGTTCCACCCGGATGCGCGCCTTTTAATTTTGTGACAAATATGTTCTTTGGGTCAACTCCGCATTCAACAAGAATTGTTTTGGCAATATCTCTTCCTTTTTTTAGTTTTCTTAGGTCGTTTTCTGTAGGGGCTTTGGATATTGTGCCATCAGGATAAACTTTTCCAATAGAATCGTCATTAATCTTTGTCATGATTCCGATTAATTTTCTTCTTTTGAAAATGTTTAGGTAGTCTTTTGGCTCTAATCCGGAGAATAAACCGATGCAATTAGGGTCTACAAATGGCGACAATACAAATCCTTCGGTTTTGTGGAATTTAGTACAAACTACAGACATTGATAATTCTTTTGCCTGTGTAGAATCTTTTGCAACTCCATAAGTCATATGAAACAAATCTACAAAAAGATTATCTCCAGCTTCAATCCCTGAATTTTGTAGAATTATTGGAGTTCCTATGCCTCCTGCGGAAAGGATGATTTTGTCAGCAAAATACTTCTTTCCATTCTTTCCTTCTACTCCAGTGGCTTTCCCGCTTTCTTCAATAATCCTTTTAACTGAGAATCTAGTAATTAAATCAATGCCTAGGTGTTTGATTTCCTCCCAGCATTTTTTTGCCGACCATTTTATGCCAAATTTGCACCCTTCAGAGCAATGTCCGCAGTCAAGGCATTTTCCCGTAATACTAAACTTAGGCATAGGGAACATCTCATAGCCAAGTTTATTCGCAGCATCCATTATCCTGTGCGAAGTTTTACCAATTTCAAGGCCGCTATCTCTGACAAAACATTCTTTTTTCGCCTCGGCAATTTCATCTTTGAAGTCAATGCTAAGTTGGTTGTATTCTTTGTCGGTGAAATCAACCGCGTTTCCGCAGCTAACAATGCTTGTGCCTCCAACGCCGAAAACCCTAAAAATCGTAACTCCTTGGATACTTTTTGCAAGAGCAAATTTATCATAAAAAAGCGCAGCAGGAAAAACCGAACCCAAGTTATTAATAATCCCGCCTTTTTCTAAAAGCAATACGGTTTTATTTTTTTTAACTAATTCTTTAGCAAGCACTAATCCGCAAAGCCCGGCTCCTACAATTATATAATCATATTTTTTTTCCATTTTTCACCTCTGTTTTCTTAGGAAGTAAGTTAGTATTCTTTCTAAGAGGCTGTTGGTGATATTTGGCATAGTAAAGCCACAACTTTTTAGTATCGCATTTGTATCAGTAGAGTCAAGATTTATTTTGAAATTTACCGAAAGGATTGTAGCGCGTAAAATTGCCTGTTGCGTAGGGGTAAACTTATCGGCAATAAATTCTTCCAAGCTTGTAATCTTGGGTTTTTTAAAGTTTGCCAGTTTAGCTGCAGTATTAATTATTGTTTCTATTGGAACTAAATCTGTTGGGATAGGATGGAATGTCTTGTTTTTTTCTTTTGTGGTGTTTGCTAATACGTAAATCGCGTTTGCTGTTAGGTCAATCGGCACCAAGCTTAGGCGGGCGTCTTTAATCGGCAGAGTATCAAACAATTCAATCCTGCACAGGTTAATAAATTGATAGACGTGTTTAAATTGGAATGTTTTTCCTTCTATAGAATCTCCCATGATCATAGAAGGCCTAAATATATCAACCCAAAGCCCTTTTTTACGGAATTCTACCACAATTTTCTCTGCTTCAAACTTTGTTTTTTCGTAATTTGTATCAAACCCTTGTCCGACATCCAGATCCTTTTCGGTAAATTTATTATGATAATTACCGTAAACATAAGCTGTGCTGATGTGGTTGATTTTCTTGAGTAAGCCATTTTTTGCAAAACTATCGCTTAAATCAAGTATTCTTTTGGTGCCTGTAACATTTATATTGGTAATTTCATTTATTGGGCGGTTTAAATCTGTGATTGCGGCGCTATGATATATTTCTTCAACAGAATCCCGTAATTCCTGAAGCGTTTGATTACTCAACGCCAAGTTATCTTTACCGACATCTCCTTCTAAAATAACTAAATTATCGGGTTGAAATTTAGTATCCCAGAATTTTAACACTTCTAAGATTCTATTTTGTGAGGTTTTTTCTTTTGAACTTCTGGAAAGCGCAAAAACTTTATGGTTGTTCTCTAAGAATATTTTTAAGAGGTAGGAGCCAAGCAGCCCTGTTCCACCGGTGAGAAAAATTGTTTTTTGAGAGTTCATGAAATCGTTTTTATCCCGTTTTTCCAAAGACTATGCAGCAGTTGTTGCCGCCGAAGGCAAAGGCGTTGTTGAGTGCTGTGTTAATTTTAAGTTTTCTTGCTGTGTTTGGTACGCAGTCAATGTCGCATTCAGGGTCAGGTTCAGTAAAATTGATTGTCGGAGGCAAGACTCCTTCTTTAATCGCCATGCAGCATGCAGCTGCTTCAATGGCACTCGCAGCCCCCATGCAGTGGCCAAGCATTGATTTACTTGAGCTAACAGGTAGTTTTCTTTCTCCGAAAACTTCTTTTATGGCAGTAGATTCTTCTTTGTCATTTTGAGTTGTTCCTGTGCCATGGGCATTGATATAGTCAATATCATCCGGCTTAAGCCCGGAGTCGTTTATTGCTTTCTCCATTGCTTTTCTAATCCCTCTTCTTGCCGGGATAGTCATATGATGAGCATCGCAAGATAAGCCGGCTCCGAGAATCTCCGCGTATATGGGAGCTTTTCTTTCAATAGCTTTTTCTAAGGGCTCTAGAATAAGAATGCCTGCGCCTTCCCCCAGAAGCATCCCTTTCCTGTTCTTGTCAAATGGGGCGCAAATATCAGGCGCCATCGCGTATAATTTCTGGAATCCTTGGTATGCAATCCTTGATAGTGCCTCAGCGCCTCCCGCAATCGCTAAATCTACCTGTCCGGTTTTGATTAAATCAAAGCCATAGCTTAGGCTATAATTTCCCGCAGAACAGGCATTGGGGATTAAAAGATTAGCCCCTTTTGTTTTAAAGAAATATCCGGTGTTTCTTGCAATTGAAGGAGAGAAAATATTAAGTAGGAATTTATTTGTCAGGCTGTCAGGGTCATTTTCCAAAATCATGTGTGATGACAGGTCTATAGTATTTCCTTCAGGAATAGTTACGCCAATAACAAATGCCGGCTCTGTTTTTCTGATTGACGGGATGGGGATTTTTGCGTCTTTTAATGCAAGTTTTGTCGCGGCAATTGAAAAAACTGAAGCTCGCCCCATAAATTTCAGCATTTGTTTGGGGACAAAATCTTCGGGATTAAAGTTTTTTACTTCTCCCCCGTTTTTGCGGGTAAATTTGGAGGTGTCAAACAAATCAACTTTGCTTATTCCGGACTTTCCTAAGATTAAATTCTTCCAAAAATCTTCTATTCCTATCCCAATTGAGGAAACAATTCCTAATCCGGTTACCACAACTCTTCTATTCATCATAATTAATGGTGTCATTCCCGCGAAAGCGGGAATCTACGCTATTTTCTGGATCTTTGCTTTCGCAGGGATGACAATATTCATCCGTCATTCCCGCCCCTGCTTCCGCAGGGGTAAACTCCAGTGGGAATCTACGACATAACCTTGTTTTATTCTTTTGGTTTGATTCCAAAGACGATGTTAGCTTCAACGACTGTTTCGTTATCAACTAATGCGCAGGCTTTGACAATTCCGGCGTTGCCAAGGATTTTCTCACCTTTTATCTTTAAAATTAACTGATCTCCGGGCCGCACCGGCTTTAAGAATTTAGATTCAACTCTACCTAAAAAGTATGTCGGGTGTTTTTCTGCGATTTCAGGTTTAAGTGCAGCAAAAAGAAGTATGCTGGCCTGCGCAAGCGCTTCAATGATTACAACCCCCGGCAGGATAGGATTCCCCGGAAAGTGCCCCTGAAAAAAATAATCATTCATAGTGACATTTTTTAAGCAAGTAATTTCTCTTGAAGGCGCATTTATTTCAAGGACAGAATCAACAAAAAGAAAAGGGTATTTCTGCGGCAAGATTGATTGGATTTTATTTATATCCCAGATAGCAGGCATATTATTTTTCTAGTAATGGCTGAAGGACTTTGTAAACATCGCCAAGGCTTCTTAAAGTAGGAATTTTCTCTTCAGGCACAACTACCTTGTATTTCTTTTCAATGCTTGCGATAATTTCAAGCGCCATCATGCTGTCAATACCTAAGTCTTCTGAAAACTTAACATTTTCTAAAAGTTCTTTTTCTTCAACTTCGGTAATTTCAGCGACTAGTTTTTTTACCTCAAGCTTGATTTCCTCAAAATTCTTTTTAGCCATAGCCTCTCCCTTGGTTGTCAGATTGCCAAGCCACCGTCGATTTTAATTGCTTCGCCGGTAATGTAATTAGCTTTTTCCGATGCAAGAAAAACGCACAAGTTTGCCACTTCTTCGGCTTCGCCTAATCGTTTCACTGGTATGATTTTTAGAATTTCGGTTTTCATTTCTTCTCTCATCCCGCTTACCATATCTGTATTGATAAAGCCCGGACAGACAGCATTTACGGTAATATTATATGCCGCTACTTCCTTTGCTAAAGCTTTTGTAAAGCCTATTATCCCTGCTTTTGAAGCGCTATAATTTGTCTGGCGCGGTAATCCGGTTATCCCGCTTACCGAGCTCATATTAATTATCTTGCCTGATTTTTGTTTCAACATTGTTGTTATGCAGGCCCGGCTCATGTTAAACGTCCCGCCGAGATTGGTTTCTAAAACATCTTTCCAGTCTTCCTGAGCCATCATTAACAATGCTTTATCTTTGGTAATACCTGCGTTATTGATGAGTATATCTATTTTTTGGAATTTTTCCATAGTTTTTTCAATTACTTTCCGGCATTGCTCAAGGTCTCTGACATCTGTTTGTAAGCTGAGGCATTCAATATTTAATCCTTCAATTTCTTTTTTAAGTTTTTCCGCTTCCTCTATATTTTTATTATAAGTAAATACTACACTTGCTCCTGCTTTAGCAAGCGCAACACAGCAAGCCCTGCCGATTCCGCGAGAGCCGCCGGTAACAATCGCAATCTTTCCTTTTAATTCATTCATTTTAATTTTCCGTAAATTTTTCGAGGATACAGGCGCTATTGTATCCTCCTGGGCCAAAAGAAGTAATTAATGCAATCTTTACGTCTTTTTTCTCCCCTTTGTTAGGAACACAGTTGATTTCGCACTCCGGGTCTTTTTCTTCATAGTTTATTGTCGGTGGAATAATTCCACGCTGCATTGCTCCTATGCAAGAAGCAACCTGAAGAGCACCTGAAGCTGCAAAAGTTTCACCAATCATGGACTTAATTGAACTAACTGGGATGTCTCTTAATTCTTTTCCAAAGATTTTATTAAGGACTTTTACCTCTGTTTTATCCAAATCCTGAGTTGAATTAGCGCAGCTTGAGATATAGTCTATATCTTTAATGTCGATTCCCGCTTCTTTAATTGCTTGAATTATTGCGATCTCAAGGCCTTCTCCTTGCGGGTTAATCGTTCCCATCTTACTCGCGTCAAAATAATTACAAACACTTTTAATTTTAGCGTAAATATTAGCGCCTCGTTCCCTTGCCCTATCCTTTTCTTCTAGAGAAAAAACACAGGCAGCTTCTCCTAGTATAGGGCCATTTCTTTTTTTGTCAAAGGGGCAGCTTAATTCTTTTCCGTTTAACCCGGCCATGTAGCCAAGTTTTTGTAAGCCCATAAATAATGATGAGGTTAAAGTTTCGACACCTGCAGAGAAAATAATTTCTGCTTTGTTTGTTTTCAGGGCGTCTATGGAGTATTTCAACGCGGCAAGGCCCGAACAAAACCCCGTGCTCACTGTTGCATTAAAGCCTTGTATATTAAAACGGATTGAAACTTGAGAAGAAGCTGCGTTCATTACTGTTGAGGGGAAAAGCGCCGGGCTTGCGAATTCTATGCCTTCGGTAAATACTTCTTTGTCAAATTCCGTAATAGACCATAAATGCGGAAAGGTTGTCCCTGTGCAAACGCCGAATTTATCCGTATTCTCATCTGTTATTTCAATTTTAGCATCGTCAATGGCAAGTTTTGCCGCTGATATTAAAAATAATGCGCTTCTATCTAAATTCCTCAAACCCTTAGCGCCTAAGATTTCTTTTGGATCAAAGTTTTTAGCTTCGCAGGCAGATTTTACTTTAAATTCATCTGTGTTGAAGAAAGAAATCTGTGTTGATGAATTTAAGCCGTTTTCAAGAGCCTGCCAGAACTCAGCCTTACCGATTCCGTTCGGGGCAATTACCCCAATTCCTGTAATAACAGTTTCAAAGTTTTTCATAGTTTATCTTACCGGTGCATGCGGCGCCCATACCTCAAAGCCATGTTGGACCGCAATATCAGAAATTTCTTCCATTTTGTCAGAACACGAACTTTCTCCTAAATAATGATGGAATGATTTCTCTTCAAAAGTTAAAAGCATTGTTTCTGCCATAGAGGCATTAATCACGCCTTTGGGAAGCCCTAAGTCAATATTAATATCTTCCGGAAACGGAACTTTTACTAAGGTGCCGCTAATTACCGGAAGCCCTTTGCAGATGTTATTTTCTGATTTTGAATTTAAAGTAGCATCGCAAAAGATCGGCTTTTTTTCTAATTCGGAAACCATTTTTTCTAAATTCACTTTTGAAAAATCCAGATTAATGATGATATCAGCCTCTTTAATAGCTTTATTTATATCTGGTTCTACGCAAATCATGGTATTGTTATTGTGTAAAATTGTTTCTTCTATTCTTTGTAATATTTTAGGATCATCTCCTTGCAGGATAATTTTGTTTATGCAGCTTGAAAATCGTTCCGAGCAAAGTTTGCCTATTGAGCAGTCCGCACCGATTATGACAAGGGTTAAATTATTTGTTTTTAAGCCTCTTTCTCTGCAGGTCCT
This sequence comes from Candidatus Omnitrophota bacterium, assembly GCA_028715415.1. Classification (NCBI taxonomy): domain Bacteria; kingdom Pseudomonadati; phylum Candidatus Omnitrophota; species Candidatus Omnitrophota bacterium. The sequence goes on from JAQURX010000005.1 coordinate 10,922, forward strand.
ATAAATAGTTTCATAAATTGCCCAAGCGGAATAATATTTTCCGTTTGTTACTGGAAGAGGAACCTTTTCTTCAATTTTTTGATGATTTTTTTCTGCCAGGTATCCTGCATATCCGCTCAAGCCTAAAAGGCTTGCTTTAAGCTGCTTTGCAATGTTACCTGCTGAGTAAATCGTGTTTAGAACGAATTCTTCATCAAGGTTTGGAGCCTCGTTGTCTAATAATGGGCTAATGATAACATGGCCTTGTATTTCTTTTCCTTGAGTTGATTGGATACGTTTTAGATGAATTACTTTGCAAGGATAACTTCCTTTGGAGAACATTTTCGCAAAAAAACCGGGCATGCGTTTAAATGCAGGCCAGAATCCTTTAGCTTCATCCAGATTTGTCGGGTTTACTACAAAAGCAAAGCTTTTTATCATGTTAGGTTGGTTAGTTTTCCTCTAAAGATGATTTTCTGCGGTCTCTTTTTGAATAATTATATTCTGATTTCTCTTTAATCCATCTTTCAATATGTTTTTTGTGGAATCTCCAGTCTGTCCCAATTTTAAAAGCCGGGAGTTTCCCTTCACGAGCGTATTTTTGTACTGTTAAAAGGTGGACATTTAAGTATTCTGCTACATCTTTCGCTGTCCAAATTTCTTTATTCTGTGACATATTTAACCTCACTTTAGCATATTTACACTTGCTATAAATATACTATCAAAACCATGACTTGTCAATAAAGAATTTAGGGACAAAATAAAGGGGACGGTTCTATTTTTTTTGGTTTTCTTGACCGTAAAAATAGAACCGTCCCCTTTATTTACCTTTTTAATCTATAATTGCTAAAGTGTCTCCAACGTTAACAGTATCTCCTTCCTGAAACATGATATCGGAGATAGTTCCGGTAGCTGGACTGGGAAGATTGAATGTAGCTTTATCGGTTGCAAATTCAACAAGGTCGTCTTTTTCGCTTACCTTGTCTCCTAATTTAAAAAACCAGTAGGAAAGGGTTGCTTTTGTGATTCCTTCTCCTAATTCCGGAAGAACTACTTTAACCATGGTATCCTCCCTGGGCACCAGCCCGCCCTGTTTCATCCGATAGAAACAGGGGTCATAGTATTGGGGGTAAGCGTCTTCTTAGCCCCAGTTTATTAATTGATGTTGTTGTTAAACTTGCAGTTGAAAAAACCGCATTAAATTCCGGAAAAATCTCACAGTTGGGTTCTTCAGGCAGCGTATTGTTAAATTTAGCAGCAATTTTATCTTTTAATTCTTTGATTTGCATGGAAGCTCCTAATTCAGCTTCTAAACAAGTCATTTTAATATCCATTCCACACGGCCTGATTAAATTAAAGTTTTCTAAATCAAATTTCTTAATATTGATACTAAGGCCGTGGAAACTTATCCAGTTTTTAATTGATATCCCGATTGAGGCGATTTTCTTATCTTGAACCCATACGCCGGTTAATCCGGGACGCCTTACTCCGTTAATTCCCATTTCACAAAGTATATCCATGATAGTTTCTTCAAGGTATCTTAAGAAAAGGTGAATGTCTTTTTTGAAATATTTAAGGCTGAATATGGGATAAACTGTCAGCTGCCCGGGGCCATGATAGGTTATATCTCCTCCGCGCGTTGATTCAATAACTTGAATTTTTTTTGCTTTTACTTCTTCCGGAGGAGCTACTAAATTTTGCCTGGAGCCTGCCCTGCCGATTGTAATCACCGGATTATGCTGGCAAAAAATAAGTGCAAGCGGATAATCTTCATTTTTTACAGCTGTGTGGGTTTGTGTTTGAAAGGCTAAAGCCTTATTGTAGTCAATCAAGCCTAAATCAAAGATTTTAACTTGCATTTTTATTTGATTGCGTCGTGGATTGCTTCTGACACTGTCGGGTGTGCAAAGATTATATTCTTTAAATTTGCTGTTGTGAAATGATTAGAAATTGCTAGTGCTAAAATTCCAATTAGCTCTGTTGAGCGAGGCCCGATTAATGAGCTTCCTAAGATTTCTTTTGATTGCTTATGGGAGATAATCTTTATAAAGCCTTCTGTTTCATCTAAGATTCGCGCCATGCCGTTTCCAAGGAAATCAAATCTATCAATATTAATTTCAATCTTTTTCTCTTTGGCTTCAGCTTCTTTTAGCCCTACGCTTGCAATTTCAGGATCTGTAAAAATACAATTAGGCACAGTCGTGTTATCCGCTTTTTGCAAATTTCCTTCGGTAACAGCGTTTGAAGCGGCGAGAATCCCTTGATAAGAAGCATAGTGGGCCAACATGATTTTTCCTGTGCAATCTCCGCAAGCAAAAACTTTCGGATTACTTGTCTGTAGGTAGTCATTAATAATAACTTTACCTTTTTGCATTTTGATTCCCAATTCTTCAAGTCCAAGGCCGTAGGTATCAGGAGTTCTGCCTACGCAAACCAAAATTTTACTAATTCCTTTAAGGTCCAAATCTTTAGCATCAGTATTAGTACAGACTTTAATCCCCTTTTTCTTAAAGATCGTTTCTAACTTTTTGGCAATCTCAGCGTCTTCTTCGGGTAACAGAAAAGGCATCTTTTCAACTAGCGTGACTTTTACTCCTAAATTGTTAAATAAACTGGCGAATTCACAGCCGATTACTCCTCCTCCGATAATTAAGAGTGATGCTGGAATCTCGTTTAGATTAAGCAAATCGTCGCTTGAAAGCACATTCTTACCGTCAAATTTGAAAATCGGCAATTCCATCGGTTTTGATCCGGTAGCAATGATTAATTTCTTAGTTTCAATTATCTTTTCATTTACTTTAATTCTTTCAGGGGATAATAATTGAGCCTCCCCATTTAATAAATCAATCCCCTGGAGCATAAATTGCATTCCTTGGGTGAGCTGTTGGACTATTTTATTTTTTCTTTCCTGGATTTTTGCGAAATTAAAGCTACAGTTGGTTAAATCTACTCCGAATATGGAAGATTTTTTGGCAAGAGAATATATTTTTGCGCTTTGGATTAAAGCTTTAGTGGGAATGCAGCCGCAGTTAAGGCAGGTGCCTCCTATTTTTGATTTTTCAATGAGGCATACTTTAGCCCCAAGTTTTTTTGCTTTGATGCTTGCGTTAAACCCAGCCCATCCTGCGCCGATTACAACAATGTCATACATTATAAATTTAAAGAGGTAATTGTGCGGTTAATTTACGAATACTCTCAGCTGAAGCGATAAATTTGTCTTTTTCTTCTTTATTAAGATCAAGCTCAATAACTTTTTCAATCCCGTCTTTTCCGATCCTGCAGGGAACTCCAAGGCAGACGTCTTTAATGCCATACTCTCCATTCAAGCTGGCACAAACGCCAATAGTCCGTTTTTCATTCTTAACTATTGTTTTTACGATATCAGCGATTGCAGCAGATGGAGCATAATATGCGCTACCCGATCCCAAATTAGAAACAATCTCCAAGCCTCTGCCTATTGTCCGATTGATTAAAGTTTCTAGCTTAGCTTTATCTACAAATTCGTCTAACGCAATGCCATTAATTTTTGTAAATCTTGCTAAAGGAAGCATTGCTTCTCCATGGCTTCCAATAACGCAAGCCTCAACGCTTGTTTGAGGAACTTTTAATTCTAAAGCAATGAGGTTTGCAAAACGCGCGGAATCAAGGCCGATCCCCATACCGAAAACTTTATTATTCTTAAATCCGGTTTGCTTTAAAGCAAAAAAAGTCATTAAATCCAAAGGATTGGTAACTACAATTAGTATCGCCTCTTTTGCCAGATTTTTAATATTAATTGAAACATCTTTGATGATCTGGGCATTTTTAGCCAGGAGCTCTTCTCTGGTCATTCCGGGCTTACGTGCAAGGCCGGCAGTCATAACGACAATGTCAGAGTCTTTTATCTGCGTAATGTCATCACTTCCTGTGATATTGTAGTTTTGTTTTAAAATCGGGCGGGCATCTTCTAAGTCAAGCGCTTTTCCGTGAGCTAAGCCTTTAAGGATATCAACGATTAAAATATCGCCTACACCCTCTTGAGCTAAGCGCATAGCGGTTGTGCTTCCCACATTCCCAGCACCAATAATACTGATTTTCATAGTTTTTCTTTAATTTTTTTGATAATAGCATCAGCCATTTCTTGAGTGCCGACGCTGCCTGGATCATCTCTGTGCGGTTTTAAATCATAAGTAACATCTTTACCTTCTTTTAAAACATCTTTTATTGCGTTTTCAAGTGTATCAGCAGCTTTATTCTCTTTTAAATATCTTAACATCAATACGCCTGATAAAATCATCGCAGTAGGATTAACTTTATTAAGCCCTGCGTATTTTGGAGCCGAGCCATGAACTGCTTCAAAAACTGCTACATCATCCCCTATGTTTGCTCCCGGGGCAATTCCTAATCCTCCGATTAACCCTGCGCAAAGGTCGGAAAGAATATCCCCATAAAGGTTTGGAAGGACCAGTACATCGTAATCATTTGGTTTCTGCACTAATTGCATGGCCATATTATCAACCAGTGCTTCTTGAAATTCTATCTTTCCTTCGTATTTTTTTGCAACTTCCCGGGCAACTTTAAGGAATAAACCATCAGTAAATTTCATAATATTCGCTTTCTGAATTACTGTAATTTTTTTTCTATTGTTCTCTAATGCGTATTCAAAAGCGAACTTTACGATTCTTTCTGTGGCAAATCTTGAGATAGGCTTAATGGAAATACCTGATCCGGGGCGGATTTTTTTCTTGCTAAAAGTTTCTATCTTTTCTATAAGTTCTTTGGTTTCAGGTTTGCCTTCTTCAAATTCAATCCCCGCATATAAATCTTCACTGTTCTCTCTTACAATTAAAAGGTTGATATCTTTAAAATTGCTTTTTACTCCGATGTAAGTTTTTGCCGGCCGGACGCAGGCATAAAGATCCAAAGCTTGGCGTATGGCAACATTGACTGAGCGAAAACCTGTGCCGATAGGAGTTGTAATCGGGCCTTTAAGAGCAACTTTATTTTCTTTAACCGAATCAAGTGTTGCTTGCGGTAGGAGTTCGCCAGTTTTTTCTAAGGCAGCTTGCCCAGCTAAAGCTTCAACCCACTCTATTTTTACATTTGTTGCATCAATGCACCTTTTCGCAGCAAGGGCAACTTCTGGGCCGATACCATCACCGGGAATCAGGGTAACTTTATGATTCATCTAGACCTTTAATTCCTTATATTTCTTGAAATAATTAACTACTCCGCCTTCTTCTAATAATTTCTGCATAAATGCAGGTAGAGGTTTAATCTTAAATTCTATATTCTTACTTGTATTTTTTACAATACCGTTATCTAAGTCAACTTCAAGGATGTCAAACTCATTAATCTTATCAGTATCCAGTTCAATCAAGAGAAGGCCGATATTAAATGCATTGCGGTAGAAAATCCGGGCAAAAGATTTCGCTACTACTGCTACTATCCCCGATTCTTTAATAACTAAAGGCGCTTGTTCTCTTGACGAGCCCATTCCGAAATTCTTACCGGCAACGATTATTGATTTTCCGGGTGTAATCTTTGAAGGGAAGCTCGGGTCAATATCTTCCATGATATGTTTCGCGAGCTCCTTAATATCAGTAATTGCGAATTTATAACGCCCGGAAATAATAAAATCCGTGTTAATGTTATCTCCTAATTTTATTGCTTTGCCGTCAAATTTCATTTTAAGTATCCTTTACTCATCTGTCATTCCCGCCCCTGTTTCCACAGGGGTAAACTCCAGCGGGAATCTATGTTACATCCTGGATCCCTGCTTTCGCAGGGATGACAACTTTTTTTAGAGCTGTTTAAATTCGTCTAGATTCTTTACTTTTGACATTGCCACGTCTAAGGTTATTAATCCTTTTTGAGTCAGTTCCTTTAATGACTTATCCATGGTTTTCATTCCGAATTGAGATCCGGTTTGCATGATTGTCGGGATTTGCTCAATTTCCTGTTCACGGATTAAATTTCTAATTGCAGGAGTTGCAACCATGATTTCATTTGCCATAACACGGCCTTTGCCTGAAGCATGCGGAAGCAATAACTGGGAAACAACTGCCTGTAATGAGTCTGCTAGCTGCAATTTTACCTGCATCTGTTGGTGTGGAGGGAAAACATCTATAATTCTTTGAACTGTCTGAGGAGCATCAGGGGTATGTAATGTTGCCAAAACCAAGTGCCCGGTTTCTGCTGCTGTTAAAGTAGTGGAGATTGTTTCAAGGTCACGCATCTCTCCTACTATGATTACGTTAGGATCCTGCCTTAAAGCTCGTTTCAGGGATTCAGCAAATGAATGCGTGTCAGCGTAAACTTCTCTCTGCTTGATAACACTCTTTTTATTACTGAAAACAAATTCAATAGGGTCTTCAATAGAAACTATTAAACACTCTCTTTCATTATTAATCTGGTCTATCATGGCGGCAAGGGTAGTAGTTTTACCCATGCCGGTTGGCCCAGTAACAAGGACTAAGCCGTTTGGACGGCGAGCTAACTCAGGAATAATTGCTGGAAGGCCAAGGCTTTCCATAGTAGGGATAACTAAAGGCACACGCCTGCAGGCTGCTTCAACAGAGCCTTTTTGCATGTGGATATTGACTCTGAACCTGTCCAAATCCGGAAGCGCTAAAGAAAAGTCCAGCTCAAGGTCTCTTTCAAACATTTCTTTTTGCGTATTTGTCAAAATGCCGTAAATCATTTTCTTAAGAGTGTCTTTGGACATGACAGGAAGGGTTGTGCGGTTTAATTTTCCATCAATACGCAGGATTGGAGGTTCGTTTTCTGTTAAGTGCAGGTCTGAAGCCTGTTTTTCTATACACATTACAAGCAGATCTCTTATCTCCATTCTAGTCCTCTCTTTTTATAGATATTGCTTGGGGTCTGTTATCCTGCCGCGGAGTGCGGATGCTGCAACTGTGGCCGGTGAAGCAAGGTAGATAAAACTATTTGGGTTTCCCATTCTACCTTTAAAGTTTCTGTTAGCAGTTGAAATAACGCTCTCTCCATCTGCGGGTACGCCATTATGAGTTCCTACACACGGCCCGCATCCGGGAGCAACTATTACTGCACCTGCTTTTATAAGAGTATCAACAATTCCTAGTTTTAAGGCGTCCAGATAAATATCGCGTGAACTTGGAGCGATTATCAATCTAACTCCTGAGGCAACGCGTTTTCCTTTAAGTATTTTCGCAGCAACCTTTAGGTCGCTTAATCTTCCGTTAGTGCAAGTGCCCAAAAAAGCCTCATTAATGATTACGTTCTTTAACTCTTGCGCCGTTGAAACTGTATCAACGCTATGAGGTATTGAAACTAAAGGCTTGAGTTTAGAAATGTCAAATTCCAAGACAGATTCATATTTAGCATCTTTATCTGCTATTTGTGGGTTAAGTTTTGTCCCTTTCGGCATTCTTGGCTTTAACCAATCAAGAGTGGTTTTGTCAACCGGCATTAGGCCCACCTTTGCTCCCATTTCAACAACCATATTGCAGATAGTAAATCTTGCATCCATGCTAAGCTGGTCAATTACAGGGCCGTAAAATTCTACAGCTTTATAGGTTGCGCCATCAGCCTTAATTTCGCCGATTATATGGAGAATAATATCTTTGGCATAAATACCTTTCGGTATTTTACCTTTAACGATAATTTTAATTGTTTCCGGGACCTTAAACCAGTTTTTCCCGCTTGCTAATGCAATTGAAAGATCAGTTGAGCCGACCCCGGTTGAAAAAACTCCCAAAGCTCCATATGTGCATGTGTGTGAATCAGCACCTAAAACTAAGTATCCGGGTAAAACCTGCCCTGATTCAGGGATAACCTGATGGCAAACTCCGCAGCCAATATCGTAAAGTTTGGTTTTAAGGCCTGATGCAAAGTCGCGCATCTTTTTGTGCACTCTTGAAACGCCTTCACTTGGCGAAGGAGCACTATGGTCTATAACCATGCAAAACTTTGTTTTTAGCTCTTTTATGCCGAGCTCTTTGACTCGATCAATAATAATTGACGATGTCCCGTCTTGCCCAAAAGCAAGTTCAATATTACAGACAGCAAAATCACCTGCGCTTAAATCTTTTCCTGCGTGATTACTTAATATCTTTTCTGCGACAGTCTTTCCCATTAATTAAATTTCCTTAAGCCAGGTTTCTAACCTATCCATGGCAATCGTAAGCTGCTCTATTGAATTAGCGAAACTTATGCGTACATAATTATTAAGCCCGAATCCTATCCCGGGGATTATACTTACAAATTTTTCATCAAGCATCCTGTTTGCAAAAGTCATGGAATCAAGTTTTGTTCTTTCAATCCCGCAAAAGATATAAAATGCTCCCTGCGGAACCACATATGAAATTTTATCCATCTTTTTGAGGCGGGAGATTATATAATTTCTTCTTTTTTCAAATTCTATGCAAAGGCTTTTAGAAAATTCATCAGGAGCGCTTAATGCTGCAACAGCTGCCTTTTGAGCAATAGAATTTGGGTTTGAAGTTGAATGATCCTGAAGGTTTGAGATTGCATCAGCAATTTCCTTGGGAGCTCCGAGGTATCCAATACGCCAACCAGTCATGGAGTAACTTTTTGATAGCCCATTAACTGTAATTGTTAGATCGTAGATACTCTTATTCAAGCTGCCGATGGAAAAGTGTTTTAAGTTGTCAAAAATAATCTTTTCATAAATCTCGTCGCTTATGACATAGATTTTATTATCCACGCAGATTTGTGCAATTTCTTCCAGTTCATTTTTTTCGTAAACACAACCGGTTGGATTTGATGGGCTATTTAAAATAAGCACCTTTGTTTTTTTAGTTATTGCTTTTTTAAGTTCCGCAGTGGTAATTTTAAAATTATTTTCCGGCAAGGTTTTGATAAAAACCGGTTCTCCTTCACACAAATTAACCATTTCCGGATAGCTGACCCAGTAAGGAGACGGAATAATAACCTCATCTCCACGGTCTACCAATACAAACAAAGCATTAAAAATGCTGTGTTTTGCACCGCAAGAAACTATGATTTGGTTAGGCGCGTATTCTAGTGAATTGTCTTTCTTGAATTTTTCCGAAATGAGTTTTTTTAATTCAGGAGTTCCTGTGGTAGGGGTATATTTTGTAAAACCGCTTTTAATAGCTTCAATTGCGGCGTTTTTGATAAAATCAGGGGTATCAAAATCAGGTTCTCCCGCAGCAAGCGTAACGATATCCTTACCCTCTGCTTTTAGTTTCTTTGCTTTTGATGTTATAGCAAGAGTTAAGGAAGGGTTAATTTTCTTTAAACGAACGGCTAAAGTTGTATCTGTTCGCATAGGGATATGAAATTAAAATTATAAAGAATCCCTCTCTTTTTTAAAGATACCTCTAAGGCCACCTAAAAATTTCTTTGAAGGCTTTTTTGTAACCGGAGGCTTTTCTTTAACTGCGACATTGCTTTCTTGTGCCTTTTCTTCTTTCTGCGCAGTTTCAATCTGTTCAGTTTTGGAAACCTCTTCGGTTTTAGTTTCTTTTGCTTTCTTTTCTTTTTTGACTTCTTTCTTTTTAATTTCAGTTAACTCAAAAATAACTAACTTAGCGCTGTCCCCTCTTCTGATCCCATAATTGATTATCCTTGTAAAACCGCCAGTCCTATTCGCAAACCTAGGAGCGATATCACTAAAAAGCAAGCTTACCAGTTTATGGTCGCCTAATATTGAGAACGCATCCCTTTTTCCTGCTAAGGTATTTTTTTTGGCAGTTGAGATTAATTTCTCAAATAAAGGCTGAGTTGTTTTTGCTCTTTGCAAAGTTGTCTTTATGCTCTGGTTTATAAGAAGGCTTCTAATCAAGCTTTTCACGGTAGCTTTGTGCCAACTCGTAAAGCGGTTTAATTGATATCTGGATTTTTTATGTCTCATTTTAAATTTCCTTGAAGTTAGTTATATTTAAAGCTAACGAATATTATTTTTTAAGTTTCTTTTGGTCAACTTGCATGCCTAAAGTTAACCCCATACCCATAAGCAATTCTTTAATTTCAGTCAGGGATTTTTTACCGAAATTTTTAAAAGCAAGCATCTCCTCTTCGCTTCTCTTCACTAGATCAGCGACGGTTTTAATATTCGCTTCTCTTAAGCAATTTGAGCTTCTGACGGAGAGCTCAAGTTCGGAAATCGGAAGCCTTAGTTTTTCATAAACAATAGCCTCTTCTTTATTCATCTCAGGTTCTTCCTCGGCGATATCATCAGGAAGCTGTCCAAAGCTGACAAAAATATCAAGATGCCTCTGTAAGATATTTGAAGCATAGAGAAGTGCATCTTTTGGGCTGATTGCTCCGTTAGTAAAAATCTCCAAGATAAGTTTATCATAGTCTGTTTTTTGCCCGACTCGCGTATTCTCTACAAAGTAATTTACTTTAATTACTGGAGTAAAGATTGAATCAACAGGAATAAGCCCTATGATTTTATCCTCTTTTTTGTTTAATTCTGCCTGGACATAGCCTCTGCCTCTTGCAACTTCCATTTCCAGGTTGAATTTAACATCTTTTGTCAGTGTGGCAATATGAAGCTCTGGATTGATTATTTCAATTGTTTCATCAACAATTATATCTTTTGCCTTAATCTCACCCTTTGAGTCCTTTTTGATGTAGATAGTCTTTGGAATCTTTGAATGAGAGTTAATGATAAGGCTCTTTATATTTAAAATAATCTCCGGAAGGTCTTCAAGGACTCCGGGAATACTGGAGAATTCATGCTCGGCGCCGATAATTTTAATTGAGGTAACAGCGCTTCCTTCAATAGATGAAAGAAGGACTCTTCTTAAAGAGTTCCCTAAAGTAACTCCATAGCCTCTTTCAAAAGGTGCCGCAGAAAACTTCCCATAAGTTTCTGTGTAGGTAGATTCATCGCACTCTAATCTTTTTGGTAGTTGAAAATCTCTCCATTTTATACCCATCTAGTCCTCCTAATTAATATTAATTTTAAAGTTTAGAACTTTAAAGTGTAATACTTTTAAACTTTATTTGGAATACAACTCTACGATCAACTGTTCCTGAATTATATGTTCAATATCTTCTTTTTCAGGAAGCCTTATAACTTTGGCGGTCAACTCTTTTGCATTAAACTCAAGCCATGAAGGGACAGTCCTTTCTTTTGTAATCTCCATGGTCTCCTTCATGTTTTTAGATTTATCGTTTGGTTTTATTTGAATCACATCGTCTTTTGCGATCTGATAAGAAGGGATGTTTACCCTTACAGAATTTACCAACACATGGTTATGGCGTACGATTTGCCTTGCCTGTGCCCTTGATAAGGAAAGCCCGAGCCTGAATATTACATTATCAAGCCTGCGTTCCAACATCTGTAAAAGCACTTTACCTGTGACGCCCTTTGTGTGAGAAGCAACTTCAAAGTATCTACGGAACTGTTTTTCCAAAACTCCGTACATTCTTTTTACTTTTTGTTTTTCGCGCAACTGTAAACCATAGTTGGAAAGCTTTGTTCTTCTTCCTTCTCCATGGTCTCCGGGAGCGTATGCCCTTTTAGTAACCGGGCATTTTTCCGTAAAACATTTTGTGCCTTTTAGAAAAAGCTTATCTGTTTCCCTACGGCACAACCTGCAAACTGCATCTGTATAACGAGCCATTGATTACACTCTCCTTTTCTTCTTAGGACGGCAACCATTATGAGGAATCGGAGTCACATCCTTTATTAAGGTTATAATAAGCCCCGCAGCCTGTAAGGCTCTAATAGCCGATTCTCTTCCAAATCCCGGCCCTTTTACGCGCACCTCAAGTTCTTTAATGCCAATTTCTTTGGCTTTTCTTGCCGCGTCTGTTGCCGCAATCTGGGCTGCAAAAGGGGTTGATTTCTTTGAACCGCTGTATCCTACGATACCCGGAGCAGACCAAGCTAACACATTCCCCTGCCTATCTGTAATAGTGATAATTGTATTATTAAAACTTGCCTGAATGTGAGCAATCCCTGCTGTAACCCCTCTGGCAATCTTCTTCTTTTTTGCCTTATCTTTTGTTGCCATATTAATTTTACTCCTTTTCCTCTAAATAGTGTTTATTTAAGCCTATTTTGCAGCTTTAGGTGCTGCTTTTGCCGGTGCTTCTTTTTTAACAATAGCTAAATTGCCTTTACGAGGGCCTTTTCTGGTCCTTGAGTTTGTACGGGTACGTTGCCCTCTAACAGGAAGCCCTTTTCTATGGCGTGAACCTCTATATGAACCGATATCCATAAGCCTTTTAATATTCTGAGATATTTCTCTGCGAAGGTCGCCTTCAATCCTAAGGCCACTCTTTTGAATTGTATTGGTAATATGAGAGATCTCTTCATCTGTCAGGTCTTTGGCGCGCTTGCTTGGTTCAATCCCGGCATCTTTACAAAGCTTGATTGAAACAACTTTCCCAACGCCGTATAAATATGTTAATGCAATATCAACTCTTTTTTCTTTAGGAATGTCAACACCTAGAATTCTTGGCATTTATTTTTTTCTCCTTAATTTCCCTTTAGCTTAATTCAGAGGGGTTAATCTCGAACGAAGAAAGGGGGTAAACAAATTTTATCTAACCCTGTCTTTGTTTATGTTTTGGATTTGTGCAAATTACCCGTAGAACTCTTCTTCTTTTAATAATTTTACACTTATCACATATTTTTCTAATGGAAGCTTTTACTTTCACTTAATTTTCCTTTCAAATGTTTCATTATAAGATTTATATTAAGAGGCTTATTTGACTCTAAACGTAATCCTGCCTCTTGTTAAATCATAAGGAGATAACTCAAGCTTTACTTTGTCCCCGGGAAGTATTCTTATGAAATTCATGCGCATTTTTCCTGAAACATGAGCGAGGACAACGTGCCCATTTTCCAGCTCAACTTTAAACATCGCATTTGGGAGCGCTTCAATTATCTTGCCTTCTGTTTCAATCAATTCTTCTTTAGCCATAGCTTTGTCTTTAAAGTTTTATGAAGCAAAAGCCGTTAAAATTTGAGGTCCGTCTTCCGTCACAGCTACAGTATGCTCAAAATGCGCTGAGAGCGAACCGTCTTTTGTAACTGCTGTCCAGCCATTTTCAAGAATTTCTGATTCCCAGGAGCCCATGTTTACCATTGGTTCAATGGCTAAAACCATGCCGCTTTTTAATTGTGGCCCGAATCCTTTTCTTCCGAAATTCGGGATTTCCGGGTCTTCGTGCAACTTAACTCCAATACCGTGCCCTACAAATTGCCGAACCACTGAAAAACCATTTCTCTCAACGTAATTCTGAATACTGTAGGAAATATCTCCTAAGTAATTCCTTACCCTTGCTTCTTTTATCCCGATTTCCAAAGCTTTCTTTGTTACATCTATGAGCTTTTTTTCTTTTGAGCCTACTCTACCTATTCCTATTGTAATTGCCGCGTCAGAGAAGTATCCTTCCAAATTAACGCCAAGGTCAAGGCTTAAAATATCTCCTTCAAGAAGCACTCTTGGGCCGGGAATACCATGCACAATCTCTTCGTTTATTGAAGTACAGACTGTTGCCGGGTAACCGTTATATCCTTTAAAGGCAGCTTTCGCGCCTTTTTTGACAATGAGCTCTTGCGCCAAATCATCTATTTGGCCAGTTGTGATCCCAATCTTAACGAACTTTTTAAGCTCTTCCATCACCAAGCTTAAAATTTCTCCGGACTTTTTCATCATCCGAAGATCAAATTCAGATTTTAACGGAATCATTATAAGCCTTTGCAAGCTTAATTATTTCTTTAAGAACGACTCCCGCTTCTGCATCAGCGGATAAATTATTAAATTTATTCTTTGATTTGTAATATTCTATTAAAGATGCGACTTCGTTTTTATAAACCTCAATCCTCTTTTTAATGGTTTCAATATTGTCATCGCTTCTTTGATAAAGCTTGCCGTTGCATTTATCGCAAATGCCTTCAACTTTAGAAGGCATGTTGGTTATATGGAAATTAGCACCGCAATTACTGCATACCCTTCTTCCGGAAAGCCTTTGTATGATTACCGGATCAGAAGTATCAAGATAAAAAACTAAATCAATTGACATGTTTCTTTTTTTGAACATCTCATCCAAAGATTTCGCCTGGGCCAAATTACGTGGATACCCGTCAAGGATAAAGCCTTTTTTCGTATCGGGCTCGTCGAATCTTTGCATGAGCATTTTAGCAACTAGCTCATCAGGGACTAAAAGGCCTTTATCCATGTATCCTTTTGCTTCCTTGCCTAAATTAGTTGCATCTTTGACATTCTGGCGTAAAAGGTCTCCCGTTGAAATATGTGCTAAATGAAGCTCTTCAGCTAATCTTTTTGACTGTGTTCCTTTTCCTGCGCCAGGAGGACCTAAGAAAACTATTCTCATTTATCGCCTTCCTCTAATGTGCCCACCCTTAATAAAGCCTTCGTAGTGGTGCGTTAAAAGATGAGATTCGATTTGTTTTAATGTATCTAACATGACTCCAACAACGATAAGGATTGCTGTGCCTCCAAAAAATGATGCAACTAAGTACGGCACTTTAAGCCAGGCCATGATTAGATCGGGAAATATCGCAATAAAAGCAATAAACATTGCACCTGCTAAAGTAATCCTTGTCATAACATAATCCAGGTATTCTGCCGTAGGCGCTCCGGGCCTGATCCCGGGAATAAATCCGCCGTATTTCTTCATATTTTCAGATAAGTCCAACGGATTAAAAACGATTGCTGTATAGAAATAACAAAAGAATATAATTAACAGTGCGTAAATTACCGTATAAAGAATGTGTCCTCTGATTAATCCTTGTGCTAACCTTTGGAAACCCGGATTTGGGATAAAAGAAGCCAATGTCGCCGGAAAAAGTATAATTGACTGCGCAAAGATAATAGCAATAACACCGGAAGTGTCAACTTTAAGCGGTATATATGTTGATTGGCCTCCGTAAATCTTTCTTCCTACAATCCTTCTTGCGTATTGAACTGGAATTTTTCTTTGCCCTTGAGTTATCATTATAACTGCAAAGACCACGCTTACAAGAAAGACCGCCATAATTAACAGTGTAAAAGGTTGAATCTGCCTGCGGCTTGGAGCAAAGGGTGAAATTAAAACAAAAAGCTGGTGAAATGCCGATGGAATCCTGGAAACAATACCCGCAGTGATGATTAATGAGATACCATTTCCTATCCCCTTTTCCTGTATTTGTTCTCCCAGCCACATAATAAAAATAGTTCCTGTGCTAAGAGTTAGCATTGTAAGTATTCTAAATCCGATCCCCGGAGTCATAACGATTTTTAATCCTTCAAACCGGGCAGGATCTTCAAGCCACAATGCGATAAAGAATGATTGAACTAGTGAAAGGACTATGGTCCCATAGCGGGTAAATTGGTTGATTCTTTCGTGCCCTGCTTTTCCTTCTTTGGCGATTTTTTCCAAAGCAGGAATTACTGCGGTCAAAAGCTGCATGATAATTGAAGATGATATATAGGGCATGATCCCAAGCGCAAAAATGGTCAGTCTCTCCATTGCGCCACCCGAGAACATATTCATTATGCCAAAGAGCGTTCCGCCTTGAGTCTTTGCAACACGGCTAAAAAACTCTGCTAAAGCCGATCCGTCAATCCCGGGAGTAGGTATATAGCAACCTATCCGGTAAACGGTAATAAGTGCAAGAGTAATTAGAAGACGCCTTTTTAAATCAGGGATCTTAAATGAATTAACTAATGCACTAAGCATTTATAATTTCTGTCTTTCCGCCTGCCTTAATAATTTCGGCAGAGGCCCTTTTTGAGAAAGCATGGGCTTGGATGGTTTTAGCGCTTCCTATGGTGCCATCTCCTAAGACCTTAACAAGCTTCGCTTTATCTTTTATTAAACCTTTTTGAGCTAATAATTCTATGCTAACTATTGCCTCTTTAATCTTATCTAACTGTCCAAGATTAATAATCTGGTATTCTTTCTTAAAAATATTTGTAAAACCGCGTTTAGGCATCCTGCGGATTAAAGGAGAGGTTCCTCCTTCAAAGCCAATATAAAAATGCCTTCCTGCACGCGAAGTCTGTCCTTTACTTCCTCTTGTGGAAGTTTTACCATGCCCTGAACTTGAACCCCTGCCAAGCAACTTCTTTTTTTTGTGTGCGCCCTTAGGAACAGCTAAATTATGTAAACCGAAGGTAACAGTGCTTGCCTGAACCTTTTTTCTCGCCGGACGGGTTTTTTTGGCAACAGGTTTGGTTTCTTTAACTTCTGTTTTATGAGTTTTTACTTTTCCTTTTGATTTTTCTATTTTCTCTTTTTTGATTTTCTTTTCCATTTTAAATATTCCTATTGATTATTTTTCTGCTGGATTAGCAACAGGTTCCTTTACGATCAAATTCTGTAACCCGTCAACAGTAGCTTTGATGACATTGATAGGATTGTTTGATTTAAGGCATTTTGTCAATATATCCTTTATACCTGCAGCTTCGCATATAGCTCTTACTGGACCTGCAGCAATAACTCCGGTTCCTTCAGAAGCAGGCTTAAGAAGGACTTTTGCAGCGCCATATTCACCGATAATTTGATGAGGGATCGTGGAGCCTTCCATTGGCACCTTAAATAAGCTCTTTTTCGCTTTTGTTAAAGATTTGCGTATCGCATCTGCAACTTCATTTGCTTTATCTAATGCAAAACCAACTCTTCCTTTCGTGTCTCCTACAACTACCAGAGCGCTAAAGTGTAGTTTTTTACCACCCTTAGTAACCTTAGTTACCCTGTTTATGGTAATAATTTTTTCTACCAATTCAGCATGTTGATCAATATTTAATTCTCGCATTTTTTACTTGGCTCCTCTAATTAGAATTCTAATCCGCCTTTTCTTAAGGCTTCTGCAAATGCTTTTACTCTGCCATGATATAAATACCCTGCACGGTCAAAGATAATCTTACTAATCCCTTTTTGTTTAGCTTTTTGAGCAAATAACTCGCCTAAGAATTGAGCAGCTTTTATATTTCCGCAGGTAGCAAGCTTTTGCTTGATTTCTTTGTTATTTCCTGATAAAGAGAATATGGTTTTTTTATTAGCATCATCAACTACTTGAGCAGAAAAATTGTTCAAACTCCGGTGTATAACTAATCTTGGCTTTTCAATGGTGCCAAACATTCTTACCTTGATGCGATGGTGCCTTTTTAATCTTGATAGCTCTTTTTTATTTTTCATTTTAATTACCTAAATTTTAGTTTAAGTTACTTGCTTGTTGCCTGTGCTTTTCCAATCTTTTTCTTAACGTGTTCACCAACAAATCGAATACCTTTTCCTTTATAGGGCTCAGGAGGATAAAATGCGCGAATCTCAGTAGAAATCTCTCCAACTAATTCTTTATCGATTCCCCTTATGACAATTTGAGTTGGTTTTGGTGTTTCAATTTTTATCCCAGCAGGTATCTCCATTATGACTGGATGGGAATAACCTAATGCCATGTTAAGCTTGTTGCCTTGAACAGCGGCTTTAAACCCGACTCCGATAATTTCCAATTCTTTTGTATAGCCTTCCATTGCCCCTTTAATCATGTTTACAATAAGTGCGCGATAAAGGCCATGCAAGGATTTATCTGTTTTGATGTCCGATGCCCTTTTTACAAGTAATTGCCCGTCTTTTGATTCTATCGTAATCCTCGGATGGATCGTCCTGCTGATTTTTCCTTTAGGGCCTTCAATAAAGATTTCCTTATCTTTAATCTCAACTTTTATTTCTTTTGGTACTACTATTGGTTTTTTTCCTATTCTAGACATTTTAGTATAATTAGTTTTACCAGATATAACCGATAATTTCTCCACCGACTCCCAATTCTCGGGCTTTTTGATCAGTAATAACACCCTTGGAAGTTGAAATAATTGCAAGTCCTCTGCCTCTTAAAACAGACGGAACCTTATTGTTTCTAACATAAATACGAATACCGGGCTTGGAGATTCTCTTGATATTTTTAATAGCGCTTTTACCAGCAATGTATTTAAGATAAACACGGATCATGCCTTGTTTCTTGTCTTCAATAAGCTTAAAATTCTCAATATATCCGTCTTGTTTTAAAATACCCAAAATTGATTTTAAGGTATTTGAAGCTGGCATATCTGCAGTTTCTTTTTTTGCCATTATGGCGTTTCTGATAATAGTAAACGCATCGGCAATTAAATCAGTTCTTGACATTTGTCTCCTTCTTTTCGATTTTCTTAATTAATTACCAGCTGGCTTTTTTAATACCAGGTATTAAACCTTGCCATGCCAACTCTCTGAAGCAAATTCGGCAAAGCTGGAAACGCCTTAAATAACCGCCTGACCTTCCGCAGATCTGGCATCTGTTGTGTGCACGCGTAGAAAACTTAGGTGCTCTTTTCCATCTTGCTATTTGTGAATTTTTAGCCATTCTTTATTAATCCTTAGTTTTAAAAGGTATACCGAATAACTTTAATAGTTCTTTTGCCTGTTCTTTGTTTTTAGCGTTCTTGATTACAAAAGTAATATCCATGCCTTGTGCGCGGCTAATTTTATCGTAGTCAATCTCAGGGAAAATTCCCTGTTCGCTCAATCCTAAGGTATAATTTCCGGCTTTATCAAAAGATTCAGCAGGAACTCCTCTAAAATCGCGAATACGAGGAAGTGCGATATTTATAAGCCTATCCATAAACTCGTACATCATTGCGCGCCTTAATGTAACTTTGCAGCCTACAGGCTGGCCTTGTTTAATCTTAAAATTAGATATGGCTTTTTTTGCTCTTCTAATAATAGGCTTTTGTCCTGTAATAACACCTAATTCTTCCATTGCTCTATCAAGTATCTTGATGTCTTGAATTGCTTCTCCAACACCCATATTTACCACAATTTTATCAAGCTTTGGGCAAGCAAGCTTATTTTTTAAATTAAAGGTCTTCATTAATTCAACACTTACTTCAGTCCTGTATTTTTCTAATAATCTTGGCACCATTTTATAATACCCCTTTACAAACTTTGCAAATCCGGGATTTAGTTCCGTCTTTGTTGATTAACATGCCTACGCGCACACCCTTATTGCATTCCTTGCAAACAACCATGAGGTTTGATACGCTAATCGGCTTTTCAATGGAAACTATGCCGCCTTTTTCCTCTTGCCTTGTTTGGCGCTTATGTTTTTTTACTAAATTGATTCCTTCAATTACGGCACGCTTAGTTTCAGAGATAACTTCTAAAACCTTGCCTTTTTTGCCTTTGTCTTTTCCTTTTGTTACTTCCACTATGTCGTTCTTTTTAATTTTTTGCATTAAATAACCTCTGGCGCTAAAGATATAATTTTACTGAAATTCTTTTCTCTTAATTCACGGGCAACCGGCCCAAAAACACGAGTCCCTCTTGGATTCTGCGCAGTATCAATAAAAACAATTGCATTCCTGTCAAATCTAAGCACTGATCCATCTGAACGCCTGATTGGATTTCTTGTCCTTACGATAACCCCTTTTGCTTTCTCGCCTTTTTTAATAGCGGCATTTGGAGCAGATTCTTTGATGTGCACATTAACCACATCACCAATTTCTGCTGTTGGGCAATTCTTTTTGCCGAGAACGCAAATAAGAGCGGCTTTCTTTGCTCCTGTGTTATCTGCTACATCTAAAATTGAACGTAACTGAATCATTTTATCTCCTCTTTAATTTCTATTTGAGGTGTTTTTACTTTTTCAATAACTGCTATAAGCCTAAAGCACTTTTCTTTAGACAAAGGCCTTGTTTCTTCAATCTTTACCTTATCGCCAATTTTAGCAACACCTTTTTCATCATGAGCCTTAAATTTTGTATATCTTTTCATGATTCTGCCGTATTTGGCGTGTTTGCTCATATGCATTATCTTGACAATAATGGTTTTCTGCATCTTGTTGCTTGTTACTGTTCCTATGTATGTTTTTCTGGCCATTTTATTATTCTTTCTTTGAGTTTAAAATTGTTTTAATCCGGGCAATATCCTTTTTTATAACGGAAAACATATGGGGCTTTTCAACTCTTCCACCGAAACGCGCGTCGTTAAGTTTAAACAAATCTTCCTTTAAGCTTTTTTCTTTTAGCAGTAATTCTTCTTTTGATAAATTTTGAAAGTCTTTTGGTTTCATTCTATTACTCCTCGAACGAGTCTAACTTAATATTACCTGTGAATCCTTGTAACAAATTTTGTCCTGCAAGGCAGCTTATATGCAGCTAAGCGGAAACACTGTTTAGCGTATTCCTCGGGGATGCCCCCTAACTCAAACAATATTCTTCCTCTCTTAATAACTGCAACCCAATGGTCAAGATCTCCCTTGCCTTTACCCATTCTAACTTCAGCCGGTTTCTTTGTAATTGATTTATCTGGGAAAACCCTGATCCAAAGTTTGCCACCTTTATGCAGCTGCCGAGCCAAGATAACACGCACGGCTTCAATTTGAGTATTCTTTATCCAGCCATTTTCCAATGTTTTTAGGCCATATTCACCAAAAGCAAGCTGGGCTCCGGTAGTTGCAACACCACGGCGATTCCCTTTTTGCAGCTTGCGATATTTAACCCTCTTTGGCATTAATACCATTTAAATTTCTCCCTCGTTTTTATGCTTTGGGTGTTTCTTCTTCAGCAGGCGCTTGCTGTACTGTTTCACTTCCTCTTTTTGTTAGTATATCGCCTTTATAAATCCATACTTTTACCCCGATAAGCCCGTAAGTTGTCAAGGCTTCGCAAAATCCATAGTCAATATCAGCACGCAATGTCTGTAATGGAACCTTTCCTTGTTTATAGGTTTCTGTACGAGACATTTCTGCCCCGTTAAGCCTCCCTGCGCAGCTTACCCTGATTCCTTTTACTCCCGCATTCATGGATTGCTCCATAGATCTTTTTACAGCCCTTCTAAACGCTACTCTCTTTTCCTGTTGAAATGCGATGTTTTCTGCGACTAATTGCGCGTTCCAAGCCGGATTTTTTACTTCTTCTATGTCAATTGCAACCTCTGTTTTTACCATTCCATTAAGATCGCTTCTCAATCGTTCAATATCTGCGCCATGGCGCCCTATTACAAGGCCAGGACGTGCAGTAACCAGCTTAATCTTGACTTTTTGAGCAAGCCTTTCAATGATAATATTAGCAATAGCAGCCTGTTTGAATTTCTTCTTAATGTATTTCCTTATTTCATAATCCTGGTGCACAAATTTCGGGAAATCCTTAAAGCTAGCAAACCAACGGCTATGCCACGTCCTGATGAAACCGACTCTTAATACAAATGGATGTACCTTTTGACCCATAGAATTATTCTCCTGACTTTAGATCTAACTCAATTCTTATATGTGAAGTTCTTTTTAAAATTGGGGCCGCTCTACCAAAGGCAGCTGCCTTAAATCTTTTCCACATTGGACCGGGATTACAAGTTATTTTAGAAACGTATAATTGGTCTGCGGTAAAACCTTTTACTTTAGCATTCGCGATAGCAGACCTTAATATTTTAATCAAGTATTCTTTCGGCCGTTTATTAAGATTTAAAAGTATATTCTCAGCTTCTACAGCATCTCTTCTACGGATTAAATCCATTACCTGGCAAACTTTTTTTGGTGCGAGTCTTAAGAATTTTCCTTCAGCTTTAGCAATCATTTTAAGTCTTCTCCGCAGCTTTCTTGGCTTTTACGCCGCCATGTTTCTTAAATATTCTAGAAGGTGCAAACTCTCCTAATTTATGCCCTACCATATTTTCGGTGATAAAAACCGGAATATGCTTTCTGCCGTCGTATACAGCAAAAGTTGTACCTACAAAATCAGGGATTATGGTTGAGCGCCTGGACCATGTTTTAATTGCCTGGCGGCCTCCCATACGTCGTGCAGCTTCCACTTTCTTTATTAATTTCTCTTCTACAAACGGGCCTTTTTTTAATGAACGTGGCATTTTTATTTCCTTCGCTTAAGTATAAATTTATCTGAATATATTGCTTTTCTTCTTGTTTTATAGCCTTTAGTTGGTACTCCCCAAGGAGTAACTGGATGCGGATTTCCTTGTCCAGATTTTCCTTCGCCACCGCCATGAGGGTGATCTACCGGGTTCATCGCAAGGCCTCTAACTGTAGGCCTTATACCTAACCATCTGGATCTACCTGCTTTTCCTTTAATAATAGCTTCGTGCTCAATGTTTCCAAGTTGACCTATAGTTGCACGGCAATCCAAACTTACGATTCTAACTTCACCAGAAGGCAAGCGAATGTGGGCGAAATTTTCTTCTTTAGCCATGATTTGAGCACTTGACCCCGCGCTTCTTACTATTTGGCCGCCCTTTCCTTTAAATAACTCTATATTATGCACAAGAGTTCCCGATGGAATATGCCTTAAAAGAAGAGCATTTCCGGCTTTTATATCAATATCCTTCTTATCAGAAGATACAATTTCATCTCCAACTTTTAATTCTGCCGGAGCTAAAATATATTTTTTTATTTTATTGTTATACTCAAGCAAAGCAATTCTTGCGGAACGGTTAGGATCATATTCAATTGCAATTACTTTTGCTGGCATATCTAATAAATCTCTCTTAAAATCAATCAAGCGTAACATCCTTTTATGCCCGCCACCCTGATGTCTTACTGTAAGCCGGCCATATGAATTTCTTCCGCCTGTTTTTTTAAGAGGCACAATCAATGATTTCTCAGGCTTAGTTTTAGTGATTTCAGAGAAATCATAACCGCTCATATGCCTTCTTGATGGTGTTGTTGGTTTGAATTTAATTATTCCCATTTTTAGTTTTCCTTAAACTATACGGCAGTGTCAATCTTCTGGCCGGTTTTTAACGTTACTATAGCTTTTTTTAAATCGGGTGTCTTTCCTAATTGGTGCCTTACCCTCTTTAGTTTTCCGCTTGAAATTAAAACATTTACATGCTCAACTTTTACTTTATAAATCTGCTCAACTGCTTGTTTAATCTGGATTTTATTCGCGGCATTGTTTACTAAAAACAGATACCTGCCAGATGGCTCAAAAGCCGTTGATTTTTCCGTTCTCATTAATGATTTTATAATGTCTTGCGCAATCATTTTTTATCCTTATTAGATGCCTTGGCTGTTTTAACTACCTTTTCTGATTTGCCCTCTCGGTTTAACCGGTTGGTTATTTCCTTAAGAGCATCTTTTGTGACAATCAATTTTGTATGTGACATTACTTCGTAAGTATGGGTATTCTTTGCTAAATTAAAATCAATAAACCCGATATTTCTTAATGAAAGCAATGTTGAATCGTCTATTTTATCAAGCAAAACTAACGCTGTAAAAGACTTTTTTTCTTTCCTGGGGAGAATCTTTAAATTGCTAAGGACTTTAACTGCGTCTTTTGTTTTTGCTTTATTAATTTTCAATTCATCAAGAATAATTATGTTATTATCAATGAGCTTAGCATTAAGAGAAGATTTTAATGCGACGTTTTTAATTTTTTCCGGAAGGTTATAAGAAAAATCTTTCGGATGAGGCCCAAACACAACGCCACCGTGCCTCCACAGAGGAGAACGTGTTGAACCTACTCTTGCCCGGCCAGTGCCCTTTTGTTTCCAAGGTTTGCGTCCGCCTCCGGAAACCTCGCCTCTGGTTTTTGTTGAAGCAAGGCCCCTTCTTTTATTAGCAAGGTGCGCATTAACTGCCTGATAAATAGCTTCTTTATTTACTATGCCGTCAAATAATTTGCTATTTAACTCTACTTTGTCTATTTCTTTTCCTTCATTGTTATATATAGGTAAACTTGTCATTTTTTACTTGCCCTTAACCTGCTTGGGTGCGCCTTTCTTTTTTGCTTTTTTAATAATAACTAAACAATTCTTGTGCCCTGGGATAGCCCCTTTTACCAACAGTATGTTATTTTCAATATCAGTTTTCATTACCTTTAAATTTTGTAAAGTTACTCTGATATTGCCCATGTGTCCTGGCATATGATGGCCCTTCCATACGCGGCCAGGTGTAGTTGTTGAACCAATTGAACCAACCCTGCGGTGTGAAGTAGAACCGTGTGTCTGTGGCCCACCCTTCCAATTCCAGCGTTTCATGCCGCCTTGGAAACCCTTTCCGAGCGAAGTTCCAGTAACATCAACAAAATCTCCGGCTTTAAATAAATCCACCTTGATTTCTTCACCAACTTTATATTCTTTTCCGGATTCTTTCGTTACTTCTCTGATAATTTTACGAGGAGCTACGTTAACTTTTTTAAATAATCCTAAGACTGGTTTTTTCAAGCTTTTTTCTTTTGCTAACTCAAAACCGATCTGGACGTTCTTTTCTTTTACAGCTAAGATAGGGCATGGCCCTGCTTCAATAGCCGTAACAGCTACCTGCTCACCTTTATCAGTGAACATTTGCGTCATTCCAATTTTTTTTCCGATTATACCTATCATTTTATAGTCAATATTTAGCTTATCAAAAAAAGCCTGCTTTAATTAATAAGCGCTTTTTATTTTATTTCAACATCTACACCAGCAGGCAAATTCAGTTTTCTTAGCGAATCAATTGTCTTGGATGTCGGTTCGAAAATATCGATAAGGCGTTTGTGGATGGAGAGCTCAAACTGTTCACGTGACTTCTTATCAATAACCGGGGAACGCAAGACCGTGTAGATTTCTCTTTTTGTTGGTAAAGGCACCGGCCCGTGAATACTTGCGCCGGTGCGCCTTACGGTTTCTACTATTTCCTCTACCGCCTGATCCAAGAGACGGTGATCATACGCTTTTAGTTTAATTCTTATCTTTTGCATAGTTGTTTTAAGCTTTTAAGCAATTACCTCGGTAACAACACCTGCTCCTACCGTATGTCCACCTTCACGGATTGCAAAACGAGATTCTTTTTCCATAGCAATTGGTGTTATCAATTCAACTTCACAAGCAACATTATCACCGGGCATAACCATTTCTACTCCAGTAGGAAGTGTTACCGCTCCGGTAACATCTGTAGTACGGAAATAGAACTGAGGCCTGTAACCTTTAAAGAATGGTGTATGCCTTCCACCTTCTTCTTTTGTTAAAACGTAAACTTGAGCTTTGAATTTAGTATGTGGTGTAATTGATTTTGGAGCAGCAATAACCATACCACGCTCAATATCTTTCTTATCAATACCTCTTAAAAGAAGACCAACGTTATCTCCTGCATGGCCTTCATCAAGAAGCTTTCTAAACATTTCGATACCAGTTACTACTGTTTTCTTTACTTCTGGCCTTAACCCTACTATTTCAACTTCTTCACTAAGTTTTACTTTACCACGTTCGATTCTACCAGTTCCAACTGTCCCTCTACCTTCAATGCTAAAGACGTCTTCAACAGCCATAAGTAAAGGCTTATCAAGTTCTCTGGTTGGAAGTGGAATGAA
This sequence comes from Candidatus Omnitrophota bacterium, assembly GCA_028715415.1. NCBI lineage: Bacteria > Pseudomonadati > Candidatus Omnitrophota > Candidatus Omnitrophota bacterium. The sequence continues at coordinate 36,151 of JAQURX010000005.1, forward strand.
GTCGTCGCAAGCTTTCATTAACTCTAAGATACATTTTGCATCTTCGCCGTTTGCATCCGAGGCGCCTAAAGCTTTTGAAGCGCTTCCTCTTACGATTGGAGTTTTATCTCCAGGATAACCATATTTGGTGAGTAAATCCCTTACTTCCATTTCAACTAAATCTAAAAGTTCCTTATCGGTAACTAAATCGCATTTGTTTAAAAAGACTACCATTGAAGGAACGTTTACCTGTCTTGCTAAGAGAATATGTTCTCTTGTTTGAGGCATAGGGCCATCAGCAGCAGAAACTACTAAGATAGCGCCGTCCATCTGAGCTGCACCGGTAATCATGTTTTTAATATAGTCTGCGTGTCCAGGGCAATCAATATGAGCATAATGACGAGCATCCGTTTCGTATTCAACGTGAGCAACGGAAATTGTAACAACTTTTGTTTCGTCTCTAACTGTACCACCCTTTGCGATATCAGCATAATTTCTTTCAGTGGCTTTTCCTAACTTAGCCAAAACGTGTGTAATAGCTGCAGTTAAAGTTGTCTTACCATGATCGATGTGACCAATGGTCCCGATATTTACGTGTGGTTTACTTCTAACAAACTTTTCTTTAGCCATTTTAAAACACCTCCTGTTTAGAGTTTAAGTTGTTCTTTTCCCAGAAGTTGCAAAACCTGCAACAATTTTTTCCGATATATGTGAAGGCACTTCAGAATAAAACGAAGGCTCCATTGTATAGGATGCGCGGCCTTGTGTCAAGCTTCTTACTGATGTTGCGTAGTTAAATACTTCTGCTAGCGGAACATTAGCCCTTATTATACGCAAATTTAGCCTTTGTGCAAGAGAAACTATTTTTGCACGACGAGAACTTAAATCGCCGATAACCTGTCCCATGAATTCTTCGGGGACTACAACTTCCATATCCATGATAGGCTCGAGCAGGACTGGGCTTGCATGCCTTAATCCGTCGGAGAAACCAAGTGAGCCTGCCATCTGAAATGCTAATTCTGAAGAATCAACTTCATGAAACGATCCGTCTATTAAAGTTACTTTTACATCCGTTACAGGGTAACCTGCGATGACTCCATTTTTAGCAGCTCCCATAATTCCTTGTTTTACTGCAGGAATATATTCTCTTGGGATAGCACCGCTTTTTATTTTATCTTCAAAAGTTATTCCTGTACCCGGAACTTCTTGAGGTTCCATTTCTAAAACACAATGCCCGTATTGTCCGCGGCCACCGCTTTGTGAAATAAATTTTCCAACTGATTTTACTTTTTTAGTAAGAGTTTCTCTGTAGGCAACTTGAGGAGCGCCTACTCCTGCTTCAACATTAAATTCTCTTAAAATTCTATCAATGATAATTTCCAAATGCAACTGTCCCATCCCGGCTATCAAAGTCTGTCCTGTTTCCTGATTATAAGTAACGCGGAATGAAGGATCCTCATCTTCTAATTTATGTAATGCCATACCAAGTTTTTGCTGAGCATCTTTTGATTTTGGTTCAATTGCCTGCTGAATAACCGGCTCAGGAAAACGCATAGCTTCAAGTAAAATATGCATATCTTCATTGCACAATGTATCCCCGGTTTTTGTTTCTTTAAGGCCTACTGCTGCGGCAATCTCTCCAGTAGAAACACTCTCAACAATTTCCTGCCTATTAGCATGCATTTTTACAATTTTAGTAACACGTTCTCTTTCTCTTTTTGTGGCATTGTAAATATAAGTTCCTGACGAAAGTTTACCAGAATAAACTCTGATGTAATTTAGTTTTCCTACGAAAGGATCGGTTGCAACTTTAAAACAAAGAGCGCAAAAAGGCGCGTCATCAGAAACAGCAATCTCTTCAAATTCTCCTGTTTCAGGATTGGTTCCCTTTGCAGCAGGGACATCAACAGGAGAAGGAAGATAATCTTTTACAGCATCCAAAACCATCTGAACGCCTTTGTTTTTAAATGCAGTTCCGCAAAGAACCGCAATAAATTTATTTGCAATAACAGACCTTCTGATTGCATCTTTAAGTTCTTGATTTGAAATTGCTTTATTATGGAGATAATCATCCATAATTTTATCGTCGGCTTCAGCTAATTTCTCAATCAAGATAGCCCTGTATTTCTCTACTTCTGGCATTAAATCTGCGGGAACATCCTTAACTTCAAATTCTTTTCCCAGATCATCTTTATAAAGAGTTAATTTCTTTTCAACGAGATCAATAATTCCTTTAAAATCTGCTTCTTTGCCATAGGGAAGTTGGATAGCAGCGACATTGGCACCTAATTTCTTTGTCATCTGGTCAACTACGTCAAAGAAATTGCTTCCAGTCCTATCCATTTTATTTACGAAAGCAATTCTTGGGACATTATACCTGTCAGCTTGACGCCAGACAGTTTCAGACTGAGGTTCAACTCCGCCAACTGCACAAAAAACTACAACAGCCCCATCTAAAACCTTTAAAGACCTTTCAACTTCAACTGTAAAATCTACGTGGCCGGGAGTATCAATCAAATTAATGTGAATATCTTTCCATGTGCAGGTAGTTGCAGCAGCAGTAATCGTAATTCCTCGTTCCTGCTCTTGCACCATCCAGTCCATGGTAGCAGCTCCATCGTGGACTTCTCCGATTTTATAGGTTCTACCGGTATAAAAAAGGATGCGCTCGCTGGTTGTTGTTTTCCCAGCGTCGATGTGCGCGATAATCCCGATATTTCTAATTTTATCTAAAGGTATCTTTCTCATAGTTTACCAGCGGAAATGTGCAAACGCTTTGTTTGATTCTGCCATCTTATGTGTATCGTCTCTCTTTTTAATACATGAACCTTCGCCTTTGTAGGCTGAAATAATTTCTTCGGCAATCTTCTCACTCATTGTTTTGCCTTTTTTACTCTTAGCAAAATCTCTTATCCAACGCAATGCAATTGAAGTGCCACGTTCTTGACGCACTTCAATAGGAACCTGATAAGTTGCGCCACCTACCCTTCTGGGTTTTACTTCAAGCCTCGGACGGGCATTATCTAAAGCCTTATTAAATACTTTTAAGACGTCTTGATCATTAAGCTGTTTTTTAATAATATCAAATGATCCATAAACCATTTTTTCAGCTATTGCTTTTTTACCTTTAAGCATTACCATGTTGATGAATTTTGCAACAATCTTACTGTTGAACTTTGGGTCTGCTGTTATTTCTTTCTCTTGAGCTTTTCTTCTTCTCATTTGTAATTATTAACTCCTATTTCTTAGGCATTTTTGCGCCGTATTTAGAACGAGATTTTCTGCGCTGGTTAACACCGGCTGCATCAAGCGTACCTCTTACAATATGGTACCTGACGCCCGGTAAATCTTTTACACGTCCGCCTCTTACTAATACTATGGAATGCTCCTGAAGATTGTGCCCTTCTCCCGGAATATATGAAGTAACTTCTATGCCTGTGGTTAACCTTACCCTTGCGATTTTTCTTAATGCTGAGTTAGGTTTCTTCGGTGTCATTGTACGAACCTGCAAACAAACCCCTTTTCTCTGAGGGCATGCTTTTAAAGCCGGTGATTTTGATTTCTTCTTTTTGGATATTCTTCCGTACCTAATTAATTGCGAAATTGTTGGCATAGATTATTCCTTTATCTTTTCAGTCTCTCTTACTTCTTCTTTCTTACTTACTTTTTCTTCAGCAGTTTTTACTAATTCAATTTGGCGATGATCACTAAAACCTGTTCCAGCCGGAATAAGATGGCCTACAATAACATTTTCTTTAAGCCCAAAAAGTTCGTCTCTCTTTCCGGATGCAGCAGCTTCGGTAAGCACTCTTGTAGATTCCTGGAAACTTGCAGCAGAAATAAAGCTTTCTGTGGTAATAGAAGCTTTCGTAACACCAAGCAGTAATGGCGTGGCCTGTGCAGGCTTTCCTTCTTTTTTAATGATTTTGGCGTTTTCTTTATGGAATTTCCATTTATCAACTTGTTGAGTCGCCAAAAATTCGGTATCTCCCGGATCTTCAATTCTAACTTTTTTAAGCATCTGCCTGATGATAACTTCAATATGCTTATCATTGATCCTGACGCCTTGCAGACGATAAACTTCCTGTATTTCGTTAACCAGATATTCTTGCAAGACTTTGTCTCCGCAGACTCTTAAGATATCCTGTAAAACTACAGGCCCGTCAGTAAGCTGTTGGCCGGCATCAACTTTATCACCTTTATAAACATTAGGATGCTTTCCATGAGGAATTACGTATTCTCTCTGCATCCCTGTGATGGACTTTACAATAATTACTCTCTGGCCTTTTTTAGTTTCACCAAATTCAACAAAACCGTCAATTTCACTGATTACTGCGGGATCCTTAGGCCTTCTTGCTTCAAATAATTCTGCTACTCGGGGAAGACCACCTGTAATATCCCTTGTTTTAACGACGAGTCTTGGGATTTTAGCAAGGAGTTCTCCACCGTCAACTTTCTGCCCATCTTTAACCAAAATATGGGCTCCTATAGGAATAGGATAAATTCCTGAAACAGATTTAGATTCATCTAAAACAACAATTTGAGGATGAAATTCCTGTTTATGCTCAACGACAACGCGCTCAACCAATTTTGTAACAGGATTAAGCTCTTCTCTTACTGTTATGCCTTCGCGTAAATCTTCAAATTTAACTTCACCGGGAACTTCAGTAAGGATTGGAATAGTGTAGGGATCCCAACGTACAAATGCTATTCCCTTTGTGACCTCTGCGCCATCATCAATGCTGATAAATGCGCCCTGAGGAACAGCATATCTTTCAAGTTCTCTTCCTTGTTTATCATTAATACTTACTGCGCCGTTTCTATTTAAAACAACATTTTCTTTATTTCTTGTGGTTGATCTTACGCTATGGTATTTAACAATACCTTTATTCTTGGATTTAAAGAATGACTGCTCAACTGTCCTAGAAGCAGTTCCACCGATATGGAATGTTCTCATTGTTAGCTGGGTACCAGGTTCACCGATACTCTGCGCGGCAATTACGCCAACTGCTTCGCCCAGCTCAACGATTCTCCCGGAAGCAAGATTCCTACCGTAGCATTTTGTGCAAACTCCTCGCCCCGATTCGCAGGTTAATACGCTTCTGATACGTATCCTTTCAATCCCTAATTTTTCTATCATATCAGCTTTTTCTTCGCTGATATCGCTGCCAGCTTCAACAATAACTTCGTCGGTTATAATATCTACTATGTTATCCAAAGCAACTCTTCCAACAATACGGTCCTTAAGGCTAACAACAACTTCGTCACCTTCAATAATTGCAGCGACAGTAATTCCGTTAAGAGTGCCGCAATCTAGTTCATTAACAATTACTTCCTGGGCGACATCTACAAGCCTTCTGGTTAAGTAACCAGCGTCAGCTGTTTTAAGCGCTGTATCTGCCAAACCTTTACGTGCACCGTGTGTTGAAATAAAATATTCCAAAACATTAAGGCCTTCCCTAAAATTTGCTGTAATAGGGCTTTCAATAATTTCACCTGATGGCTTTGCCATAAGTCCACGCATACCTGCAAGCTGCCTTACCTGAAGCCTAGACCCGCGGGCACCTGAATCTGCCATCATAAATATAGGATTAAAAGACTCCATGCCTTTAAATAAAAGGTCTGATATCTTATCGGTTGCATGTGTCCAAATGTCGATAACCTTACTTTTTCTTTCGCTATCGGTAATAATACCTTTGCGATATTGATCTTCAACTTTGGAGACCTCTTCTTTAGATTCTTTCAATACATCTTTTTTCTCTACGGGAATCTGCATATCGTCAATGCCGATTGAAATTCCGCCTTTTGTCGCGAAGTCAAAACCAAGCCTCTTAATATCATCAAGAAGATTAACGGTAACCTGATTACCAAATCTCTTGTAACATTCGCCGACAACTTCTCCAACCTTGCTTTTATTTAATTCTTTATTTACATAACCAAAATCCTTAGGAAGAAGTAAATTGAACAAAACCCGGCCAACTGTAGTTGTAACCAGCTGGTTTCCGACGATATTCTTCTTTTCTTCTACATCCCAAAGATTATTAATTCTTAATTTAATGCGAGCATGTAAATCAACTGCCCCATCTTCATAGGCAACTAGAACTTCATCGGTATTTGCAAAAATCTTATCTTCTCCGAGAGCTCCGGGTTTTTCTTTAGATAAATATGCTGTTCCTAAAATTATGTCTTGAGTTGGGGTAATAATTGGACGTCCATCTGCGGGAGAAAAAACATTATTAATAGAAAGCATTAGAATCTTTGATTCTAACTGAGATTCTAATGATAAAGGAACATGCACTGCCATCTGGTCTCCATCAAAGTCAGCGTTAAAAGCAGTACAAACTAATGGATGGATTTTAATCGATTTTCCTTCTATTAAAACAGGCTGAAAAGCCTGAACGCCTAAACGGTGAAGTGTAGGAGCACGGTTCAAAAGCACAGGATGATCTTTGATTACTTCGTCAAGGATATCCCAAACTTCAATCTTGCCACGTTCAACCATTCTACGTGCACCTTTAATAGTATGCACAAAACCTTTTTCTCTTAATTTTTTGATGATAAACGGCTGGAATAACTCCAGTGCCATTTGTTTTGGTAAGCCGCATTCGTGCAGTTTTAGCTCAGGGCCAACGACGATAACTGAACGGCCAGAGTAATCAACGCGCTTTCCTAAAAGATTCTGCCTAAACCGGCCTTGTTTTCCTTTAAGCATATCGGAAAGTGACTTTAAAGGACGGCTATTTGCTCCGATTACTGCTTTTCCATGCCTGCCGTTATCTAAAAGTGCGTCAACTGCTTCCTGAAGCATACGTTTCTCATTGCGGATGATGATTTCAGGAGCATTTAAATCAATTAATTTCTTTAAGCGGTTGTTTCTATTGATTACTCTTCTATATAAATCATTGAGGTCGGATGTAGCAAATCTACCGCCATCTAAAGGGACTAAAGGCCTTAAATCCGGAGGAATTACAGGAAGCATTTCTAAAATCATCCAGTCTGCTTTATTGCCGGATTTCTTAAAGTCTTCAATAATCCTTAATACCTTGAATCCTTTTTGATTGCTTATTGCTTCTTTTGATTTCTCAAGGTCGCGGCGGATCTTGCGGCAATGTGCGTCTAAATCCAATTCTTTCAAAAGGTCGCGTACTGCCTCAGCGCCAATCTTTGCTTTAAAATTATTGCCGTATTTTTCCAGGGCTTCTTGATATTTATCTTCGCTTAAAAGCTCTTTTTTCTTTAAAGGCGAGGTTCCCGGATCAACGACAACATATTCTTCATAATAGATAACTTTTTCTAAATCTCTAAGGCCGATGTCAAGAAGAGCTGATAAACGGCTGGGGACTGCCTTAAAAAACCATATGTGGGTTACAGGAGCTGCTAATTCAATATGGCCCATACGTTCGCGCCTAACTGAAGAACGGTCTACAGTAACCTGGCAGCGGTCGCAGGTAATACCTTTAAACTTTATTCCTTTATATTTTCCGCAGTTACATTCCCAATCACGGACAGGGCCGAAAATCTTTTCGCAGAACAACCCGTCTTTTTCTGGTTTAAGTGTGCGGTAATTGATGGTTTCAGCTTTTTTCACCTCACCTTTTGACCAGGACTTAATTATCTGAGGAGAAGCTATTTTTATACTTATACTATCAAATGTAATTATCTCATCCATTATTTTGCCTTTTCTGTTCTGATATCCAGGCCTAAGCCCTGAAGTTCTTTAATTAACACGTTAAATGACTCAGGAATACCGTGGGATAAGCGTTGTTCACCTTTAACGATTGCTTCATATATGCGGGTCCTTCCGGCAACGTCGTCGCTTTTTACAGTAAGCATTTCCTGTAATGTAAAAGCAGCTCCGTATGCCTCAAGCGCCCAAACTTCCATTTCCCCTAATCTCTGGCCACCGAATTGTGCTTTACCGCCTAATGGTTGCTGAGTTACTAAGGAATATGGTCCAATTGAACGAGCATGAATCTTTTCATCAACTAAATGTATAAGTTTCATAATATACACATATCCAACAGTAATTTTTTGATCAAACTGTCTTCCGGTATATCCGTCATAAAGATTGATTTTTCCATCTTCGGGAAGCCCTGCTTTCTTTAGCATTTCTTTTATTTCGCTTTCTCTTGCTCCGTCAAAGACAGGACAACTTACATGTAAACCCAACATTTTTGCAGCCCAACCAAGGTGGCATTCAAGAATCTGCCCTACATTCATACGTGAAGGAACGCCTAAGGGATTCAAGATTACATCAATAGGACGGCCATCTGGCATATAAGGCATATCTTCTTCGGGTAAAATGCGCGCCACAACACCTTTATTACCGTGACGGCCTGCTAATTTATCCCCTTCAGCAAGCTTACGCTTTGTTGCAATATACGCAACTACTCTTTTTAATACGCCTGCGGGTAATTCATCTCCACGCCTTACTTTCTCAATTTCCTGTTCTTCTTCAGCCAAAAGCTCCTGAATCTGCTCATCAAAAGAAGCAGATAGAATCTTTGCTTCCTCATTTTCTCCCAGATCCATCTTTTCAAGCTTTTTAGCGTCAACGCCGAGAATCTTGCTTAAGCGGGAAATCTTTTCAGTCTGAACAAATTCTATTTCTTGCTTATAATAAGCTTTTAATTCTTTAATCTTTGCTAATTCTTTAGTTTTCTCTTCTTTTGATTTTCTGCCGCGATCCTTACGGGAAAAGATATGCACATCAATGACAACACCTTCAACTCCGGGAGGAACAATCAAAGAAGTATCGCGTACATCTCCTGCTTTTTCCCCGAAGATTGCGCGTAAAAGCCTTTCTTCCGGAGAAGGTTCAGAATCTGTCTTTGGTGTAATTTTTCCTACAAGAATATCCCCCGGGCCTACTTCAGCTCCGATGCGGATAATCCCGTTTTCATCAAGATTCCTTAATGCATCTTCATTAACATTAGGGATGTCACGAGTAATTTCTTCATTTCCTAAACGAGTTTCTGTTGCTTCAATTTCAAATTCTTCAATATGTATAGAAGTAAAAGCATCTTCTCTAACTAACTTTTCATTGATAATTATAGCGTCTTCAAAATTGTAACCGCGCCATGGCATAAAGGCACAAAGTACATTAGTTCCCAGCGCAAGTTCGCCGTTATTTGTAGCAATACCATCAGCAATGATATCGCCTTTTTCAACATGATCGCCTACTTTTACTAAAGGCCGTTGATTTAAACAGGTATCAGCATTGGTACGTAAAAATTTCTTAAGATGGTAAATCTTTTTCCCGATAACAATAGTCGTAGAATCAACACTGGTAACCTTTCCTGAATCTTCTGCGACTACAACTGTGCCGGAATCACGGGCAACTTTTTCTTCCATAGCAGTGCCGACAATAGGTGGTTGCGGAATCATTAAAGGAACTGCCTGGCGTTGCATATTTGAACCCATCAAAGCACGGTTTGCGTCATCATGCTCTAAGAATGGTATTAAGGAAGCAGCGACTGAAACTAACTGCTTAGGAGAAACATCCATATACTGGACTTGTTTTCCAGGTACTTTAGGAAAATCATCTTTAAAACGGCAGCTAACACTTGACTCAGAAAAAGTTCCATCAGGGTCTAAAGGAACATTGGCCTGAGCAATTATCTTATCTTCTTCTATGTCTGCAGTTAAATAATCAATTTTTTTAGTAACCTTTCCATCTTCAGCTTTTCTATAAGGAGTTTCTAATAAACCAAGGGTATTTACTCTTGCATAGGTGCTTAAAGAAGCAATTAAACCGATATTCGGGCCTTCAGGAGTTTCAATGGGGCAAACCCTGCCATAATGCGAAGGATGGATATCTCTTACTTCAAAACCAGCTCTTTCGCGGGATAAACCACCGGGGCCTAAAGCACTCAACCTTCTCTTGTGGGTCATTTCAGCCAATGGGTTTACCTGATCCATAAACTGAGATAACTGGCTTCGTGCAAAGAAATCTCTAATCTGATTAGACAAAAGTTTGGAATTTACAAGATAGTGCACATTAAGATTCTCAACTTCACCAAGTATTCCTAATCTTTCTCTGATAGAACGTTCAACGCGCGACAAACCAATTCTAACCTGATTTTGAACCAACTCTCCAACTGTCTTAACACGGCGGTTTCCTAAATGGTCAATATCGTCAATTTTTCCAACATTATCTTTTAGCCTGATAAGATACTCAATAACTTTGATTACCGTCGCAGAATCAAGGATACGTTTTTCTAAGGAAACATCCATCCCTAGTTTTCTGTTAAGGATAAATCTTCCTGCACGCTCCAAATCGTATCTGCCCGGATCAAAGAATAATCTATAAAACAGGCCTTCTGCAGCTTCTTTTGTTACCGGCTCTGTTGGCCTCATTTTTCTATAAAAATCCAAATACGCTTCTTCTTTATTCTTGGTGGTATCTTTCTTTAAGGTGTTCGCAATCTCCGGATATTCCTTGCCAAAAGCATTAATTATTTCAGCATCCGTGGAAAATCCAAGGATTCTTAAAATTTGAGTCGCAGGAAAATTTCTGCGCCTGTCAACATAAGCAAGTATAGTCCCGGTTAAGTCATATTTAAATTCAAGCCAAGCTCCACGATAAGGGATAACCCTGCCGTAGAAAATCTTTTTGCCAGTAGGGTGCAATTCTTCTTCAAAAGAAACGCCCGGAGAGCGTTGTAACTGGCTTACTACTACTCGCTCATCACCATTGATAATGAAAGTTCCGGTTTCCGTCATTAATGGTATTTCGCCAAAATAAGCATCCTGCTCTTTAGTCTCAGAAGGAGTAGTTAGCCTGAACTTTACCTTAAGCGGAGAGGCAAAAGAAAGCCCTCTATTTTTAGATTCAGAAATTGTATATTTCGGCTTTCCTAACGAATAAGAAATAAACTCAAGCTTTACAGTACGGTCAGCATTCTCAATAGGCAGAATTTCTTCAAAAACTTCCTGTAAGCCAATACGTTTTCTTTGGTGCACAGGAACATCAAGTTGCAGAAATTCATGAAATGCCTCAAGCTGCACATCAAGCAGATTAGGCAAATCATAGACCTCTTTAATTTTTGCAAAATTCTTGCGTTTAATCATTTTCTAACCTATTCCTTAAGCTTAGTTAAATCCGCTTTTTTATTATTTTAATTCTACTGTTGCGCCAGCTGCTTCTAATTTCTTTTTCATATCCTCAGCCTCTTCTTTTGTTGCGCCATCTTTGATCGGCTTTGGAGCAGCATCAACTAAGTCTTTGGCTTCTTTTAAACCAAGGCTTGTCATGGTTCTTACTTCTTTGATTACCGCGATTTTGTTAGCACCAGCACTTGTTAAAACTACGGTAAACGTGCTTTTTTCTTCAGCAGCTGCTGCAGCACCACCGGCAGAAGCACCTGCGGCAGGAGCGGCCATCATCGGCATATTAGCCTTTACGCCAAATTTCTCCTCTAATGCTTTAACTAAATCAGAAAGCTCTAATACTGTCATGCTCTCTATAGATTTAATCATTTCATCCAATTTTTCAGTTGCCATTTTGTTTCCTCCTTTTAACTAGTCTTTTTTTGTTTGATTTGATCTAAGCAAATAACAAATTTCGCCAATACCTGATTTAAAGTGATTACTATTCCTGATATTGGCGAATTTAATGCCATAACAACCTGTGCTCTTAAAACTTCTTTTGAAGGAAGTGAAGCTAAATGTTCAATATCCTTTTTCTCAAGGATTTTATCTTTTAAAGCCCCACCTTCTAATATTAAATGTTCATGTTCTTTTGAGAAATTACACAATGCTTTAGAAGCTGCTACCGGCTCTTCCTTAATAAACACAAAGCCGCAAGGCCCTTCTACGTTCTTAATTAATGTATCAAGCCCAGCTTCTTTAAGCGCACGACGTGCAACTGAATTCTTAGGGACAAAAAGATTGGCGTTGGCAGCTTTAAGAACCATCCTTAAAGAGCTTAAATCCGGACTTTTAAGGCCGGAATATTTTATAACATAGACTGCGCTTGATTCTTTTATTGTGCTTTTAATCTTCTTTTCCGAAACTTCTTTGACTATTAAGCCGACCTTTTTCATATTACTAACCTTACTCCCGGGTTCATTGATGTGGAAATTGAAAGTGATTTTACGAATTTTCCTTTAACTGTAGAAGGCTTTGATTCGGTGAGCGCTTCAATTACTTTAGAAGCGTTATCGTATAATTTATCCTCGCCAAAAGAAATTTTACCTACTGCTAAATGTACTCCACCTTGCTTGTCTACACGAAATTCAACTTTACCTTTTTTAACATCTTCAATAGCTTTTGTAATATCATTTGTTACTGTTCCTGTTTTTGGGCTAGGCATAAGTCCGCGGGGGCCAAGTACTTTACCAAGTTTACTTAAATCTTTCATCATTTCCGGAGTTGCAATTGCGCAATCAAAATCCATAAAACCACCCGCAACTTTTTCAATTAATTCAAGTCCGCCGACTAAATCCGCATTTGCTTCTTTTGCCTGTTTTTCATGCTCGCCTTTACAGAAAACAGCAACTCTAACTTTTTTACCGGTTCCATGGGGCAGAATAACAGTGCCTCTTACCATTTGTTCTGATTTTTTAGTATCAACACTTAAATTAAAATGCAAATCCACAGAAGCGTCAAATTTCGGCGCAGGAAGTTTTTTAAGCAAAGCTATCGCTTCTTTTAAAGGAAATGTTTTTTCTTTATCGGTAACGCTCTTTTCTGATTCTTTGTATCGCTTGCTTCTAATTTTCATATTAGTATTTAGCCTTCTACTGTTATCCCCATGCTTCGGGCAGTGCCTTCAATGCTTTTCATTGCCTGAACAAGGTCAGAGGTATTTAAATCAGCATTTTTCAATTTAGCGATTTCCTCTATTTGTTTTTTTGTTACTTTTCCGATTGTTTCCCAACCACTTAAGCCCGAGGCCTTTGCTAAATTAGCAGCACGCTTAAGCAATATTGATGTTGGTGGGCTCTTAATAATAAAGGTAAAAGACCTGTCTTCAAATACACTGATGACTACAGGAAGGATCAAACCATCTCTTCCTTTAGTCTGGTCATTAAACTGTTTGCAAAAACCCATAATGTTAACACCGTGCTGGCCTAATGCAGGTCCAACCGGAGGCGCTGGATTTGCAGCGCCAGCAGGAACGTGTAACTTGATTTGTGCTTTAATAACTTTTTTAGCCATAGTATTATATTTTTTCTACTTGCCAGTATTCTAATTCAACTGGTGTTGCTCTGCCAAAAATTGAAACACTGACCTTGATTTTACCTTTTTCAGGATGAATTTCGTCAATTGTACCGTTGAAATTTACAAATGGACCCTCTGTTACCCTAACCTGCTCGCCTTTTTCAAAGATTACCTTAGGGCTTGGTTTGGTTTGAGTGTCCTTTGTTTTCTTTAAGATATTGTCTATTTCTCCTTGAGGCAAAGGCATTGGTTTTTTCCCTAATCCGATAAATCCTGTGATGCCTGGGGTAGTTTTAACAAAAAGGAAGGTTTTTTCGCTTAATTCCATTTCAACTAAAAGATAACCTGGAAAGAATTTTCTTTGAGATATCTTCTTTTTGCCAGAACGAATCTCAGAAATCTGCTCGGTTGGAATAACTATACTACAAATATCTTCCTGCAAGCCCTCTGAAGCAATTCTTTTTTCCAAGGTAGCCTTAACCCTGTCTTCTAATCCTGTTTGTGTGTGAACGACGTACCAGTTTTTCATCTGAACAAAAAGCTTAAAAATTTAGAAAGAATCACATCTACCAGTCCTATAAAGACCCCGAGTATGGTTGTTATGGCTATAACCACAAGCGTTGAATCCATCAGTTCATGCCGGCTAGACCAAGCAACCTTACTTAATTCTACTTTTACTTCTTTTACAAAATTTATCGGTTTCTGCACTAAGTTCATTTTTTCCTTGTAGTAACTCTTTTGATACAGGGACGGAGGGACTTGAACCCCCAGTTCCGGTTTTGGAGACCGGTGGTTTACCAGTTAACCGACGTCCCTAATCTTAAAAATGGCGGGAAGCCATTAACCGACGCCCCCTTACCCCTTACCTACTTGATTTCTTTATGTGGGGTATGCTTATGACAGAAACGGCAATATTTTTTGGTTTCTAATCTGTCTTGATGCAGTTTCTTATTCTTCTTTGTAGTGTAATTTCTATTTTTACAAACCGTACACTCTAACGTAATTATTTCGCGCATAATTAAACCTACCTGGACCTTAGTTCGTTTTTAGGCTTTAGTAATTTAAGCTGGAGACGAGAATTGAACTCGTGACCCCGTCCTTACCAAGGACGTGCTCTGCCAACTGAGCTACTCCAGCAAATGGATGCGCTCGTCGGCTAATCTAATAATCTTGGTAAATTCCACATTTACCCTTCTATTTGTCAAAATAGTAAAAAACTCTTCCCCATAAAGAATTTTTCAATTCTTTATTTCTTTTTATTTATAATTACACAATAATATTGATGAATCAGAATTTCGTAAAGATAGAAGAGTATATATTACCAATTGTTTCTTGTCAAGCATTTTTTTTAATTATTTTTCAGATTTGAGAGATTTGCGAAATCATTAAGGCTCAATGATTCAGGGCGGGTATTCTCATCAATATTAAATTCTTTAAAAAAGTGTAAAAGTAGTTCTTTAGAAACAACATTTTCAAGGCTGTTCCTTAGGGTTTTTCTTCTTTTATTAAAAGCTGCTCTGATTATCTTAAAAAACCTACCCTCTTCGTTCAAGTGAACCGGAGGCACTTGCCTTGTTTTTAAAAGCACTAAGCTGGAGTCAACCTTTGGCACTGGGAAAAAACAATTCCTGCTGATTTTAAACATTATTTTTGGCTCTGTAAAATACTGTACAAAGCAACTAAATGATCCGTAGTCTTTTGTGCCCGGGCTTGCAATTATTCTCTCAGCAAATTCTTTCTGTACTGTTAAGAAAGCTTCACTAATAAAATCCCTTGAGTCAATTAATTTCTCAATAATTGGGCTTGATATATAATAAGGGATATTTCCAAATACCTTTATCTTTTGTTTATGCTTTGCGAATATCTCTTCAATGTTCAGTTTTAGGATATCCTTGTTTATTATTGAAATACTTTTTAAATCACTGAGATTTTCATTTAGTAAATTGCTTAATACGGTATCAATCTCTACTGCATACACGTGATTTACAAAGCCTGCGATAATGCGGGTTAGCTCTCCTTTGCCGGGCCCTATCTCAAGGACAATGTCAGAAGGCTTTAACCCAAGGGCATAAATAATTTTATTCCTGATATTCTTGTCAATAAGGAAATTTTGGCCTAACCGTTTTTTTGGTTTAATGTGCATTGTATGGCAAGTTTAATTGCTTCTATTAAAGAACCTGAGTCTGCTCTATTGGGAGATTTTGCGATGTCAAAAGCAGTGCCATGCAAAGGAGAAGTCCTTACAAAAGGAAGCCCTATGGTAATATTTACCCCTTCGTTCTTTCCTGTCAACTTAAGAGGTATCAAGGCCTGATCATGGAACATAGCCACTACACAATCAAATTCCTTGTTGTAGGCCTTATAAATTGCCACATCTGCGGATAAAGGGCCGCTGATGTCAACTTTAGACTTTAGCCTTAAATCTCTAACCGCAGGCTTAATTACCTTGTTTTCTTCATTTCCAATTACGCCATTATCAGAAGCATGCGGGTTTAAACCGGAAATTACAATTCTTGGTTCTTTTATTGCAAACATTCTTTTTAAAGCGCAATTTGCCAAAAGCACAGCTTTCTTAATCCCTTGTTTATCGATTCGCAAAGAGACATTGTTTAGAGGAATATGGCGGGTAACAAGCAGAGTTTTTAAACAATTATTAATTAACATCATCTCAAACTTGTTTACTTTAAAACTTTCTGCAATATATTCAGTATGCCCGCTAAATTTTATACCTGCCCTATTAATGGCTTCTTTTGAAACTGGACAGGTAACTAAACAATCTACTTGATTTGTTTTAAGCAAGTCCAATGCTTTATTTAGATATTCTATTGAAGCCCTGCCGTATTCTTTCTTTATCTTTCCAAAAGAAAAGCCCTTCCGGGGAACATTATCTAAATCAATGAGCTTTACATTGCTAAACTTATGCTTGTGCCAGCCAACTTTGTTAAGCACAAACTCAGAGCCAATTATTGTAAAATCTGCACATCTATTTAACTTCCTAAGGGCTTTAACGAGAATCACCGGGCCAATCCCTGAAGGATCCCCCATTGTTATGCAAACTTTGATTTTTTTCATTGGTTTTTTGTCATTCCCGTGGAAACGGGAATCTACGCTATTTCCTGGATACCTGCTTTCGCAGGTATGACAAGACTAAAAGGTATGACGGATTAAACAGATTTATTGCATGATTTTTATATAGGAATTATTCTTAATTTCAGCAAGCCACTTTTTCAGCTGCTCTTCTTTTTTCTTTTCATAAAGAAAGTTTTGAATCTTGTCTTGAACTTGCGACAGGCTAACCTGTTCAGGGGCAGATATGCTGCTTAACCTAAAAACAAAACATTGGCCGTCAATTTCAACAGGATCAGAGACTTCTCCAACATTCAATTTATAGACAATATCGGAGATTTCCTTTTTTAATTCTTCGTCTTTGGAGACTTTCAAGTTGTTAACAACCAGAGGATACCTCGTGGCAAGGCTTGTGAGCTTTTCGCCCCTTCTTAGATTATAGACCAAGGAATCGGCTTGATCCTTATTTTCAATATTAATGACATCTAAATCACGGATTTCTCCGGTATTAAACTCATTGGGATGTGCATTGTAATAACTAGTAACTTCTTCCGGACTAACTACAATTCTGCTCATAACCTTAAACTCCAGAATATTACTCATAAGGATATGATCCCTAATCTTATTTTCTAAATCTGCCTGAACAAGTCCTTGTTTAGCCAGCGCTTGCTGGAATGCCGCATCAGAGCCGTATTTCTTCTTGATCTCATTAATTTTATCTTTAATCTTGCCTGCATCAGGAATAATGCTTATAGTTTTTTTAGGGGCTATTTCAATCTTCCCATCGTTTTTTCTTGCTTCTTGTAAGATAAGACGGTCATCAATTAATTTATTCAACAAATCCATTTTCAATTCATTTACTTTTTCTTCTAGCTCTTTCCCGCTAAATTGCTCAGAATACTGAAGCCGGATAAAATTAACAAAATCCTTCAGGTCTTTTTGAGTAATGCTTTCTTTATTAACTACGGCAATAATTTTATCTTCCGCTAAAGAATTCTTTAAAGGAAAAACAAAAAGCATGCTTAGTAAGCAAAAAAAGCAAAATTTAATTTTGTTTATCATTAAAGACTCCGGCATTCTTAAAGCCCGTAATTGCCTCTTTCAAAAGTCGGCAATATAAATCAAACCCTACTGCTGCGATAAAACCATGCTGTTCAATGCCTAAAAGGTTACCAGCGCCCCTTATTTCTAGATCTTCCATTGCAATATTAAAACCTGCACCTAAATCAGTATGCTCCTGAATCGCGTTAAGGCGTTTTTTTGCAGGGGAATCCAGCACATCCTTATCGCGGACCATAAAATATGCGTAGGCATTCCTATTAAACCTGCCAACCCGGCCGCGCAGCTGGTGCAAATCCGACAGCCCGAACATATCCGCATCTTCAACAATAATTGTATTTACATTCGGAATATCAAGGCCGGATTCAATAATCATCGTGCAAACCAGGCAATCAATCTCTCCGCGCAGAAAATCTGCCATTATTTTTTCCAAAATTTTGGCTGGCATCTGCCCGTGGCCTATCGCGAATCTGATATTTGATGGAAGCCAGTTTTTTAGCTTATCTTTAACCCGCTCAATATCATGGATTCGGTTATGGAGGTAGTAAATTTGGCCTTTTCTTCCTATCTCCCTGAGTATAGCCTGCTTTATCAGGTCTTCATCATATTCTACCACAACAGTTTTGATAGGCAACCTATTTTGTGGCGGTGTATTTATAACTGACAAATCTTTGGCGCCCATTAAACTCATGTACAACGTCCTTGGTATTGGTGTCGCCGTCAAAGTTAAGACGTCTATTGAAAGCCTTAGCTGCTTTAATTTTTCCTTTGCCTTTACCCCAAAACGCTGCTCTTCATCAATAATCAAGAGCCCCAGATTTTTAAACAAAACGTCCTCCGATAATAGTCTATGAGTGCCTATAACAATATCAATACTGCCTCCGGCTAAACCTTCAACAATTTTCTTCTGTTCTGCTTGTGTTTTAAACCTACATAGAAGTTCTACTTTTACCGGAAATTCTTTAAGGCGCGCACTAAAATTCTGGTAATGTTGCTCAGCTAGGATTGTTGTGGGAACCAAGTAGGCTACTTGCTTATTATCCATTACTGCTTTAAAGGCAGCGCGCATTGCCACTTCGGTCTTTCCGTAGCCTACATCTCCGCAAAGAAGCCTGTCCATTGGTTTAGTTGATTCCATATTTTCTTTAACTTCACTCGTTGCTTTAACCTGGTCTGGAGTTTCTTTAAAAGGAAATGTAGCCTCAAAATCTTTCTGCCAATCCACATCTTTTGAAAAAGAGAATCCTTGTGAAGAAAGCCGCATTGCCTGCAATGACAAGAGCTCCCACGCTAATTTCTGTATCCCTTTTCTGGTTTTTTCTTTTATCCTCTGCCATTCTTTGCCGCCTAACCGGAATAATTTCGGCTTTCTGACATGAAAAGCGATGTATTTCTGCACTAAATTCATCGCATCCGTCGGAACGTAAAGCTTCTCCTGACGATCGTATTCAATGACTAAATGATCTTTAGATTTTGCACCAGATTTAATCTTTTCAATTCCCAGGAAACGCCCTATGCCGTGCTGATTATGCACAACATAATCGCCGATATTTAAATCTACAAAATTTGAAAGAGGAACCTCTTCTTTAAAAGAATGGGTTTTAAGGCTTGACGGCTTCTTGATTGGCAAGATTATGGCAATCTTGTGTTCCCAAAGAGGCTCTCCTGTATCAGGATTAAAAGACCTTATATGCTGAATAAGCTCATTATCAAATTCAATGCGGATTGGTAACTCAAAGGTAAAAGGAAATATATCAAGAACGCCTCCTCTTCTGGCAAAGTCTCCTTCTTCTAAAACGCGTTCTTGCCTTTTATAGCCAAGGTCAACCAATGAAGCATGAAGTGCCTCAAAGTTGATAGATAAATTAAGGTATAGTTTTAACGATTTAAACATTTCGGAAAGAATTAAAGCGCTAGCAAAAAAGGAATATTTTTTTGCTAGCGCTGAATATAAGCTACTTGGAGCCCTTGCGGCCTCCGAAGGCAATTACAAGAGGAGACGCGATGTAAACTGTAGAATAAACACCGGAAATAAAACCAACAATAAGCGTAAAAGCAAAATTGCTTAAGATTTCTCCGCCAAAGAGAAAGATAGCGATAACTACTAAGAGTGTAACTCCAGAGGTAAGTATCGTCCTCCCCAGTGTTTGATTTACGCTTAGATTAATTAACTCATAAAGCGTAGATTTTCGTTGTATACGCATGTTTTCTCTAACGCGGTCATAAATAACTATAGTATCATTTATTGAATAACCGGCAATAGTAAGAAATGCAGTAACACTTAAAAGGTCAATTTCTCTTCCGGAAATAGCCAATGCGCCAAGAGCAATAAGGACGTCATGGACAATCGCAATAATACCAGCTATCCCAAAGTTAAAATGTTTAAACCTAAAAGTCACATAGACTAAAATACCTACAAATGACCAGATTAAGGCCATAATTGCTTTGTCTGCTAAGTGTTTACCAGCTATGGGGCCGACACTTTCTACCCTAAGCATCTGCACATCCTGATTTGGAAACTTTTCTTTTAGTTTATTTGTAACAATATCACCTTTATAGCTTGGGGTTTTTATCAATACAACGCTAGGATCCTCTTTAAATTGCTGCAAAGTTGCACTAGCAAAACCTGCTTCACTAATAGCAGTTCTTAATTCATCAATAGGAACTGCGGTTTTAAACTTGTATTCTTGCAGCTGGCCTCCTGAGAAATCAATGCCATAAGCACTGGGGCCTTTTTTAAAAAGAACGGTCATTCCCCAAATAATGATAATTAAGGAAAGCGCGTAACAAATCTTTCTTTTTCCAATAAAATCAATCTTAGTATCTTTTATCAGCTTAAGCATTGGCAAAGATTTAATCCAGCCAAGATTTAACAAAAGCTCAAATATTGTCCGGGTTACTACAATCGCAGTAAACATTGAAGCAATAAGACCGATAGTTAAAGTAACAGCAAAGCCTCTGATTGGCCCTGTCCCGAATTGAAAAAGAAAAAATGCAGCAATTAAAGTAGTAAGATTCGAGTCAAAAATTGCGCTAAATGCTTTGTCATATCCATTAGCAATTGCAACGCGCAAAGGTTTTCCTATTCTAATTTCTTCTCTTATTCTTTCATTAATAAGAACATTGGCATCTACTGCCATACCAAGCGATAAAGCGATACCAGCTATACCGGGTAAAGTCAAAGTTGCCGAAATTCCCGGGAATAATACCGGAAGCATCCCTAAGCCGCCTAAAACCATAAGTAAATTTAAGAAAAGCGCGATATCGCTAACGACTCCGGCCAAAAGATAATAAACTGCCATAAAAAGAAAAACCAAGCACACGCCAATCAAAGCAGCCTTAAATCCTTTATTTATGGAATCCTGGCCTAAAAGAGGGCCGATAGTCCTTTCTTCTTCTATTTGCATAGGAGCTGGCAAAGCGCCAACCCTAAGGATTAAGGACAAATCCTGAGCTTGCTCAATACTAAAGCGGCCGGTTATGACTGCTTCTCCGGAAGGAATAGCTTCTTTAATATTAGGAGCTGACTGCACTTTTCCATCCAAAACAATCGCCAATCTTCTTCCTACGTTCTTTGCTGTAATATCGGCAAATTTTTTGGCTCCTTCTGCATTAAATTGCAAACCTACAACCGGTTCGTTAAATTCACTCTGGCTAAACTGTACTGTTGCATTAGTTAAGGCATCTCCAACCAAAACAGCTTGTTTTTCTAAAAGAATTGGCTCATTATTTTCTTGCGTATATTTCAATTCAAAGCCTTCAGGAACAGTGCCTGCTATCGCTTGTTTTAACTTTTCCGCATCATTTGAAACAAGCTTAAACTCCAAAAGGGCGGTTTTTCCAATAATATCAATAGCGCGGTTTCTGTCTGTTACACCGGGTAGCTGAACAACAATTTCGTCTTCACCTTGTTTCTGGATAGAGGTTTCTCTTACTCCAAATTGATCAATCCTGTTACGGATTACTTCAACAGCCCTGTCAGTTGCATCAACTTTCGCTTTTTCGTTTAAATTACTGGTGTCAACTTTAAGCAAAAGATGCATTCCTCCCTGCAAATCCAGACCTAAATTAATCCTTTTTTGGATAGGGAAACCAAAATAAACACATAGCCCCACAATTCCCAAAATCAGAATTGACTTATATAATATACGCCTTTCCATTAGTTGATTCTCCTTACTTTTACTTGGCTAAACCCGGTTGCGCTTTAACATAAGCAACGCAGTTTTTCTCAACTTCTATTTTTACGTTTTCATCAATTCTTAAGGTTAAAGTTTTATCTTTAACATTAATAACTGTTCCGTGTATGCCGCCGGTTGTTACAATCTCATCGTTCTTTTTTAAATTTGAAAGCATCTTTTGATGCTCTTTTTCTCTGTTTTTTTGCGGCTTAATAAGCATAAAATAAAATATTACGAATATTAAGGCAAAAGGAATGAGATTAACTATCGGATTCACAGCCTGTGCTTGTGGCATTTTAAGCCTCCTTAGATGCTTTTTTAGCTAGACTTTTAACAGTTGCTGAAAGTTGAGCGCCGTTCTTAACCCAGTATT
Organism: Candidatus Omnitrophota bacterium; assembly: GCA_028715415.1. Classification (NCBI taxonomy): domain Bacteria; kingdom Pseudomonadati; phylum Candidatus Omnitrophota; species Candidatus Omnitrophota bacterium. Next base: position 57,973 of record JAQURX010000005.1, read on the forward strand.
CAAGACGGTCTTTTTTTATCTTGAATTGGCCAGAAACAGGGCTATAGGAACCCAATTCTTCTATACAGCTGCTATCTCTGCCTTTACGCTCATCAAAAACAGAAATTCTAAAGTGGATTTGCCCTTTAGGATTTTTTCCAATTCTTCTTAATCTTACATGTACTGCCATTTTTTATTTCCTCCCTGAGCAGAAGCTCGCCCCAAATCATCCTTTAGATTTGGGGGTTAACTTTTCTTACTTAATGATTGCTTCAATTAACGCTTTTGCTTTATTTACACACTCATAGTATTCTTTTTCAGGAACTGAATCCGCTACGATCCCTGCTCCTGCTTGAATATGTGCACAATTACCCTTAATAACAATTGTTCTTATTGTAATACAGGTATCCATGTTGTGTGAAAAACTAAAATACCCCACACAACCCGCGTAAGGGCCACGCCGCAGATTCTCCAATTCATCTATAATTTCCATTGCCCGGATCTTGGGACTGCCGGAAACTGTCCCTGCGGGGAATGCCGCTTTCATTACATCATAGATATCATATTTGGTTTTGTCAAGTATTCCTCTTACTTCGCTTACCAAGTGCATAACATGAGAATACTTCTCAACCGACATGAATTCGCTAACCTTTACACTACCTATCTTACTAACCCTGCCTAAGTCATTTCTCCCCAGATCAACAAGCATTAAATGCTCCGCACGCTCTTTCTCGTCGGAAACAAGCTCTTGTGCAAGTAAAACATCTTCTTCTTCAGAGTGACCTCTGGGCCTTGTTCCGGCTATTGGGCGGGTTTGGACAACTCCATTCTCACACCTTACCAGCATTTCAGGGGAAGCTCCTACAATCTCAATCTTCTTTAATTTTAAGTAATACATATAAGGAGACGGATTAAGGCTTCTTAAATTCCTGTAAACACGAAAAGAGTCTTTGCTGAACTTCAAGCTAAAACGAATAGAAGGCACTGCCTGTATAATATCACCTTTTCTTATATACTCTTTCATTTTCGTTACAATCTTGATAAATTCGTTTTTACTTAGATTAGCGGCGATAGCCGGTTTTGTGGATTTTTCTTCAATAGTATCGTTTTCAATTATCGCAGAACAAAACTCTTTTCGTATAGATTCTATCTTTTTCAAAGCCTTATTATAAACTTTAAGCAACTCTATATTGCTCAATTTCAACCCTTTGTTAGGCAAAATACAATTATTGACTATTTTTATCTTGTGGTTTACATGATCAAAAATAAGAATAGTGTCAGTTAAAATAAATACACAATCAGGAACATTCAGAACATCTTTGTTTTTATCCGGCAGATGTTCAAAAAATCTCACCGTATCGTAGCCCATATAACCGACTAATCCGCCGTAAAAACGAGGAAGGCCCTTTACCAAAACAGCCTTAAAATCTTTCATTACTTTCTTGATTTCATCAAGCGGAGTTGAATCGGTAACAAAACGGTCGGATTTATTCTGATGCGGATGAATAATTTCAATATCCCTGCCTTTACTAATAAATATTAACGAAGGGTTGCTTCCTAAAAAAGAATACCGGGCAATCTTCTCCTGCCCTTCAACGGATTCCAAAAGAAAAGCGTAATCGCTCTTTTGGAGCTTAAGAAAAGCTGAAACCGGAGTATCAAGATCAGCATTGATCTCTTTAAATACGGGAATGACATTACCCGATTTAGCTAATTTTTTAAATTCCTGGAATGTTGGATAATACATATTTTATTAGTTATTTTAGTTTTCTATAGAAACAGCTTCTGTTCCCAGTGTGGCAGGCAGCACCGACTTGCCTAACCTTAATTAATAAAGCATCTAAATCGCAATCGTAGGCAATTGATTTAACAAATTGAAAGTGCCCGCTTGTTAATCCTTTAACCCAGTATTCCTTTCTGGATCTCGACCAAAAGCAAGTTTTCCCAAGTTTGATTGTACGCCTAAGCGATTCTTTATTCATATAAGCCACCATCAAGACTTCGTTTGTTTTATAATCCTGCACAATTGCCGGTATCAAGCCTTGCTTATCAAACTTAAAATCATTTAACGAAACTTTTTCTTTTTTCATAATCTTACCAAAACTCCTTTTTCACTTAAATACTTCTTTACTTGTTCAATTGTATATTCTTGATAATGGAATATTGAAGCAGCTAATGCGGCATCTGCGTTTGCCTTTGTAAAAACTTCTTGGAAATCTTCAAGTTTTCCTGCGCCGCCTGAAGCAATTACCGGAACAGTTACCGCATCAGTGATTGACTTTGTAAGCTGGATATCAAACCCATCTTTTGTGCCGTCAAAGTCCATGCTGGTTAAAAGAATTTCTCCAGCTCCCAGTTTACATACTCTTTTTGCCCATTCTATCGCATCAATACCCGTCGGAGTCCTTCCTCCGTTTACGAAAACTTCCCATTTTGGGGGATTATTAGAGGGCGCTGTGTTCTTAGCATCTATTGCTACTACTATACACTGGCTTCCAAATCTAACAGCCGCATCAGAAATCAATTCAGGGAACTTGACAGCCTGCGTGTTGATTGACACCTTTTCTGCTCCGGCATTTAAAAGTGCCCTGATATCGTTTACTTCCCCGATTCCTCCTCCAACAGTAAAAGGAGTAAAAATATTTTTTGCAATATCTTCAACAAGGCCAATTAAGGTTTTTCTTTTTTCAAAACTTGCGGTGATATCCAAAAAAACAAGTTCATCCGCCTTTTGTGCGTCATATGCCTTGGCAACTTCAACCGGGTCCCCAGCGTCTTTAAGCCCGAGAAACTTCACACCTTTTACTACCCTTGCGTCTTTTATATCAAGACAAGGGATGATTCGTTTGGTCAGCATAAATTATTTTGTTTTTTTATAGAGATACTGCCTTAGCAAAGCCCATGTCCTTTTATTCACATGGCCGGTAGCTTTGATATTAGCATTCCTCTGAAACATTTTAATCGCATCTACTGTTTGTTTCCCCATCTTTCCATCAATAAGGCCCGGATTATAACCAGCGTTCTGCAAAGCAATCTGGATTTGCTTGATATTAGGCCTGGATTTAACTTCTCCTACAACCTTCTTCTTAGAAACATGTTTAATGGCAGCTACTTCAGCCGGTTTCTCTTGCGCCCTTGCTAAAGCATCTTTTAAACTATTAATTTCTTCATCTTTAGACTGAATCTGCGACTCTAAAACAGAAACCTGATTCTTTAATGATTGGATATCCATTTCTTTCATCTTAAGATGTTTCCTTGTCGCGCAGCCGCTAAGAAGAAAAATGGAAGCGATTACCAACATTACTAACCCTTTTCTATTCATCTTCCCCTCCCTTATGATATTTTCAATGCTTCGGTTAAAGTAAATTTTCCTTCATACAAAGCTTTTCCAACTATAACACCAACAAGCCCGTCTTTTTCCAGCTTCTTTAGCTTTTTTAAATCTTCTAAACAAGATATCCCGCCTGAGGCAATGATTTCTAATCCGGTTTCTTTCAATAATTGTTTTATGCCTAAAATATTCGGCCCAGTCAATGTCCCATCTTTCTGGGTATCTGTGTAAATAATCTGCTTAAATCCAATATTCTTTAAAGTTGCAGCAAAAGTCAGGACGTCAATTCCTTTTTTACTTGCCTCCCAGCCTTTTATCTGCACACTTCCATCTTTTGCATCAATACTGACAATTATTTGTTCTTTGAATTCAAGATAAACTTTTTTTAAGAATGCTTCATCTTCTACAGCTTTAGTCCCAAGAACAACCCGTTGAACGCCAGACTTAAGAAGTAATTTAATCGTATCAATCTCTCTTACTCCTCCGCCGAATTCAACCGGGATACCGATATTGCTGACTATTTCTTTTACCACATTTAAATTCTTAGGCTCTCCGGTTAAAGCTCCATCTAAATCAACCACGTGCAAAAATTGCGCGCCTTGCTTTGCCCAATGTTTGGCGGATTTTACCGGGTCACGGGAGTATAGTTTTTTATTATCAAACTTGCCTTGGACAAGCCTTACTACACATCCGTCTTTTAAATCAATAGCAGGTAAAATTAGCATTTATTATAAGTTAACAAAATTATTAATCATTTTAAGCCCAATCTCTTGGCTTTTCTCGGGGTGAAATTGCATTCCGAATACATTGCCTTGCCAAACGCTGGAAGCAAAATTAATCCCATACTCAGTAGTTGTGGACACTAGTTTATTATCTTTTGGCAAAGGATAATATGAATGGCAGAAATAAACAAAAGATTTATCGGGAACCCCATTCATAAGAGGACAATTATCGGCAATTTTAGATAATTGGTTCCACCCCATATGCGGAACCTTAATTCCTTTATCCTCTTTAAATCTTTTAACACTTCCTTTAAAAACACCGAGGCCCTTTGTTTCTTTGGCTTCTTCGCTTGTTTCAAAAAGGATCTGCATTCCAAGGCAGATTCCTAAGAATGGTTTTCCATTCTTAATAACCTCAAGGATGCAGTAAATTAAATCCTTTTTCTTGAGTTCTTCCATTGCATCATCAAAAGCTCCGACTCCCGGAAGAACTATCTTTTCGGCAGATAAAATTTCTTTTGACTTATTTGAAACTATGGTTTTAGCACCTTGTAACTCCAGGGCCTTATTTACGCTATGGATATTTCCCATGCCATAGTCAATTATCGCAATCATCTAATCAATAACACCTTTCGTGGAAGGAATACCCTTTCTACGAGGATCAATCTGTGTTGCTTCATCCAATGCTTTACCCAATGCTTTAAAAACCGGCTCTAAATTAGTATGCAAATCTGGATTAGTTGTTTTAAGTATGATATTTAAATTCATCCCCATCCGCTTCGCTAAAGATTCAAAAAAATGATTCGCGTACTCAAGAGAATAATCCTCGTCTTTTTTTGCTGACATAGGCCCTAAATTCGATTCTATTCCTTTAAAGAAACCTCTTCCGCTTATATCAACTGCGACATTAGCTATGGCATCTTCCATTGGCACAGATGCATCGCCAAAACGCCTAATTCCTTTTTTATCTCCTAATGCCTGTTTAAAAGCATCCCCCAGGACAATCCCTATATCTTCATTAGTATGGTGAATATCAATATTAAAATCACCGCGCTTTACTAACACGTCTAAATCAAAATGGCCCCAAAATGAAAACAATTCCAACATATGATCAAGAAATCCTATGCCAGTTTTAATTTTAGACTTACCAGTCCCATCAATATTTAATTCAATAGCTATGTCGGTTTCTTTAGTTTTGCGTTTTACAATCGCAACTCTTTTTTTCATTATCATTCCTTGTAGTTTAAAATCTTGCTTTAACAGAATCCAAATGTTTAACTAAACCTTCAATCCCTGCAACCTTTTCTAAAGGCTCTCTTATTTTCTCAAGCGCTTTTTTAGAATAATTAATAATGTGGTTGCTTTTGACAAAATCATGCGCTGATAACCCAGAGAAAAATCTTGCAGTCCCGTTAGTCGGAAGCACATGGCTTGGGCCAGCGACATAGTCTCCCACAGCTGTCGGGCTATAGGGCCCTAGAAAAATAGCTCCTGCGTTCTTTATAAGTTTTAAAAGCCTGTTTGGATTATTCACCAAGATTTCAAGATGCTCAGGAGCAATTTTATTGGCAATGTCAGCTGCCTGCTCAAGGTTCTTTGTTAATATTATCGTTCCATTGTCAGAGGAAAGCTTGGATTTAATTTCATAAGCCAAACTTTTTGAGTTGGTAATTAAAATAGCGAGCCCCTTAGCGTGTTCAGCCTGAGCTTTTAAGTCAGCAATAATAAATTTTGGATCGCTATGCCTATTTGCGATAATTACAAGTTCAGTCGGGCCTGCAACCATATCAATATCAACCTGTCCAAAGACCTGCCGTTTAGCTTCTGTCACATATACATTCCCTGGCCCAACAATTTTATCAACGCGCGGTATTGTCTTTGTTCCATAAGCAAGAGCGGCAATCCCCTGAGCTCCTCCTACACGATAAATCTCATCTACCTTTAGCAGGTTTGCCACAACTAAAATATGCGGGTTGATAAACCCGAATTTATCTGGAGGGCTGATTAAGGCGATTTTCTTAACTCCTGCTAATTTTGCCGGGAGAACTGTCATATAAACAGTTGATACCAGAGGAGCTGTACCTGCAGGGATATAAACCCCCACCCTTTCAAGTGGAGTAAAATTCTCTCCCAAAATAACCCCATCCCCATCCTTAATTCTCCAGGATTTCTTGATAGTCTTACGATAAAAACGATTTACATTCTCAATAATTACTTTTAAAGTAGAGACAAAGTTAGGGCTGATATTTTGATAAGCGCCACTAATTTCAATCTCCGAGACTTTAAGCTGCCTTAAGGATAATTTTACACGATCAAATTTTTTCGTATATTTCAATAATGCTTCATCCCCCAAGACACGCACATCATCAATAATCTTTTTGACTTTGTCTTCAACGCGTTTCTGCCTTTGGGACCCACGATTGTATATTTTTTCTAATTCTTTACTGGTAAACCTAATAACTTTCATTTTTTGTATTCCTTGACTAAAGTTTTAATTTTTTCAAAAACTAACTGCAATCCCGCTGGGTTATTGCCTCCTGCCTGGGCAAAATCTTTTCTTCCACCGCCATTTCCCCCGATTTCTTTTGCTGCTTCCTTAATAAAAATTGAAGCATCAAAGCCTTTTTCACATAAATCTGGAGTTACGCCAATAACAAGAAATGCCTTATCAGAACTTCCGGAACCTAAAACAATTATTGAATTATTAGTTTTTTCTTTAATTAAATCTACGTTTTTTCTTAACAAATTCATATCTAAATTATCAATAATTTTAGTTATTACCTTTACCCCGTTTAAATCTTCAGCCTCATTAGCCAAAGAATCGATAGATGACTTAAGATTATCCATTTTTTGAGAATTAATCTGCTTTTCTAATTCTTTAATTTTATCAACTTTTTTCTGTGTTTCTACAGCAGCACTTTCAACTGAAGTATTTAATGAAGAGCAGATATCTTTAAGATAAGATTCCTCATTTTTAATTATTCTATAAGCATTTATCCCGGTTGTTGCCTCAATCCTTCGGATTCCGCTTGCAATAGAGCCTTCAGAAATAATCTTAAATAAACCTATTTGGCCGGTTGCGTTAAGATGAGTCCCGCCGCAAAATTCTTTTGAAACCTTATCAACCGAAACTACCCTGACTTTTCCTTCATATTTTTCACCGAAGAACGCAAGCGCGCCTGTCTTTTTTGCCTCTTTTAATAACAATTGTTTAGTTTCAAGGGATAAATTTGATAAAACATAACCATTAACCACTTCCTCAATCCTGCTTAACTCATCATTATTAATATTTTTAAAGTGGGTAAAATCAAAACGGAATTTAATATTATCAACCAGCGAACCCTGCTGCTGAACATGCGTACCTAAAACTTTTCTTAGAGCCGCCTGTAAAAGATGCGTTGCAGTATGGTTTCTTGCAATACTAAGCCTGCGCTCTATATCTACGTCAGCAGTTATGGAATCAGACTTTTTAAAACTTCCGGATTTTACCTTTCCAATATGAATAACAACTTTTCCACTCTTTTGCGTATCAGTAACTTCAAAAATATTTTTTCCTTTAATAATTAAACCTGTATCTCCAATCTGGCCGCCAGACTCAGCATAAAAAGAAGTCGTATCTAATATTATCTGCGCTTCTTCACCTGAAGAAATTGCTTTAACCTGGGTATTATTCTTAATAATCCTTAAAATCTTAGCTTTTGTAGAATATTCTTTGTAGCCAACAAATTTTGTTTCTTTAATATCAGAATCCAGGCCTTTTAAATCAAACACATCGCCTTTCATTGAACTTTGCGATTTTGAACGCGTCTTTTGCCCTTCTAACTCTTTATTAAAAGATTCAACAGAAACCTGGATTTTGTGTTTTTCCAGCCAATCTTTTGTTAATTCAAATGGGATTCCGTATGTATCATGTAATACAAAAGAAATCTTCCCGGCTAACTCAGGGTTTCCTTCTTTTGGCAATACGGAAAATTTCTCTTTAAATAAAGTTGAGCTGGAGTTTAAAGTATTAATAAAATTCTTTTCTTCCGAAAGAATAATATCTGCGATATTTTCTTTACGCTTAGCCAAATCAGGGTATGGCTCTTTCATGATTTGAACAACAACAGGAACCAACTTGTAAAGAAACGGTTCTTTCTGGCCCAAAGACCTTAAATGAAGCAAAGACTTACGGATCATTTTTCTGACAACATAGCCGCGTGATTCATTTGAAGGCAAAATTCCATCATAAATTGAAAAGGTTACGGCGCGGATATGATCGCTGATTGCATAGATTAAATCTTTACGATTTTTATTCTCAACATGTGCCGCAATCTCTTTAGTCAGCGGTTTAAATAAATCAGTCTCAAAATTATTCTGGACTCCTTCAATAACCGCGGTTAACCGCTCTAAACCCATCCCTGTATCAATATTTTTATTCGGCAAAGGCTCTAACAAACCGCTTTCTTTACGGTTAAACTGCGTAAAAACCAGATTCCAGACTTCAACAAATCTTCCACAACTGCAGCTAGGATCACAAGTTGTTTTCTTACAGCCAACATTGCTGCCAAAATCATAGAAAATTTCAGAGCAAGGCCCGCATGGCCCATTCGGGCCCTTTTCTTTTGCCTCTTGAGGCCAAAAGTTATCTTTATCACCCAACTTAATTATTTTATTAACCGGTATCTTTATTGAATCGCGCCAAATTCTGTAGGCTTCGTCATCATCTTTATAAACAGAAACCCATAATTTTGATTCATCAATCTTCAGCTCTTTAGTCAAGAATTCCCACGCCCAGCCAATCGCCTCTTCTTTGAAATAATCCCCGAAAGAAAAGTTTCCCAGCATTTCAAAAAAAGTATGGTGGCCGATAGTTTTCCCTACTTTTTCCAAATCATCAGTCCTCAAACAGCGCTGAGAGGTAGCAGCCCTTTTAAAACCAGAATCGAATCCTAAAAATTCTTTTTTAAACTGATTCATCCCGGCAGGAGTGAATAATACAGTAGGATCATCCTTGGGAGCGAGTGAATCGCTTTCAATTATCTTATGTTTCTTAGCTTTAAAAAAATCAAGAAACTTCTTTCGTAGGATATCTGCTTGCATTTTTAACTTAAAGCCTCATAAATTATTTCAGGAGAAAATCCACGCCTCAGAAGATATCCGTAAATCCTTCTTTTAACTACTTGCGGGTCAATCCCCTTAAGCTTGCTCAGCCTTTCTTCAACAATTGACTTAACTACTTCGCTTTCCGAATAATCAGAAGCAACTTTTTTTACCTGGCTATCAATAATTTTTTTACTAATGCCCTTTAGTTTAAGCTCGCTACAAATTCTGCGTAATCCTAATTTGCGATTAATGCGGGACTTAATCCAAGCCTTACTAAACTTCTCATCGTCTATGAATTCTTTTTCTTTAAGGAAATCAACTACCTGAGAAATTACATTACTGTCAAATTGCTTTCTTCTTAACCTGTCACGCAATTCATTCTCGCTGCGCAAACGGAATTTGAGCAGTAAGAAAGCATATTCCTTTGCTTTTTGAATAGCCTCTTCGTTATTTATTCTCACTTTTTATCACATAGAATCCGCGAGAGGTCCTGATTAAACAATTGCCTTTTGAATCTTTAATAATTCTTTTATAATCAGCTAAATTCTTAACTGGCTGCTTATTAATTTCCAATATTATTTCGCCTTGGTTTAATCCGGAATCATCAGCAGGGCTCCCTGGCTCAACATCAGTAATTAAAACTCCAGCTCTTTCTTCTATCCCAAATCGCCTGCTCATTTCAGGGCTAAGATCTTGGACCTGCAAACCACGCCAGCTAGGCTCAGATTTTTCTTCCATGCCTTCAAATGAATCTGAAGTCAGGTTTGAAGGCCTTTCACTTATTACTACTTCAAAAACCATTTCCTTCTTATCCCTTAAAACAGCTACTTTTACCCTGCTGCCGACTTCAGCCTTGCCAACACTATCTAATAATTCTTTCACATTATTAATAGTCTTGCCGCCAAATGATTTTATAATATCTTTATCCTTTAAACCGGCTTTCATTGCCGGCCCATCTTCCAAAACCTTGGCTACCAAAACCCCATTCTTACTGGAAGCTCCGAAATAGCCCGCTAAATCTTCAGTTAAATCCTGGACAGTAATACCCAGCCAGCCATAGAGGATCTTTTTCCCCTCTTTTAACTTAGTCATAATTCTTTTTGCCCTGTTAGCAGGGATAGCGAAACCCACCCCTTGATAACCACCGCTCGTAGAGAATATCGCTACATTGATCCCTACAACTTCACCCTTAAGATTAACTAAAGGCCCCCCTGAGTTGCCGGGATTAATTGCAGCATCGGTTTGTATTAAATCATTGTAATCCCTATCCCGGGAAAGCATATTTCCAAGGCTGCGGTGCAAAGCTCCAATCACCCCCGCAGTTACTGTCGGTTCGGGATTTTGCATTGCAAAACCAAAAGGATTTCCTATTGCAACTACCCATTGGCCGATTTTTATATCATCAGAATTACCGAGAGAAATAAAAGGCAGATTATGTGCATTGATTTTAATAACCGCTAAATCTGACCGCTCATCTCTTCCTTTAACTTCGCCTTTAAACTGCCTTCCGTCAGGAAGATTAACTGTGATCTTATCAGCACCATTAATTACATGCTCATTAGTTAAAATATAACCTTCAGCGTCAATAATTACTCCTGAGCCTAAACCTGATTGCTTAAACTCTCTATCCGGCATTTCCCCGAAAAAATCGTCAAAAAAACTTCTAAAGGAATCGTTCTCTTCAAAAGGAGAACCGCGAAAAGGGCTGGACCGGTAAACTCTTTTTGTGCTTTTAATCTTCTCTGTATGTTCAGTACTTATCGACACAACTGCTTTCCCCGCTTTTTCCGCCACTTTAATTACCGCATTCTCAAAATCAGTAGAAACTGTTTCCGATTTGTTAAGGACAGTGGGTTCTGCGCCTTCAGCAAAACCAAAAAAGCCCAAACAAACCCCAATAGCCAAAAAGGATAAACCAAGCAAAAGGCTTCTTATTTTCATATATCCTCCTTTTTAACTAAGCTGCAGATGCAACTTTTTTTCTTACTTCTTTTTCAATCTGATCTTGTATTTTCTGTTGTTCTTTTAATAATTTGATTGCGGCTTCCCGGCCCTGGCCAAGTTTTTCATTCTGAAAAGACAGCCAAGTTCCTGATTTTGCGATAATTTCCAGATTAATCGCAGCATCTAAAATTGCGCCGGTTTTAGATATTCCTTCATTATGCAAAATCTCAAATTCTGCCTCTTTAAATGGAGGTGAAACTTTATTTTTTACTACCCTTACTCTCACTCTTCCGCCGATAACGCTATCGCCTTCTTTCAAAGTTGCAATTCTCCTGACATCCAATCTTACTGAAGAGTAAAATTTAAGAGCGCGGCCACCCGGTGTTGTTTCCGGAGAACCAAACATAACTCCAATTTTTTCTCTTAACTGATTGATAAAAATAACACAAGTCCTTGACTTACTGATTGCTCCAGTAAGTTTACGGAGTGCTTGAGACATAAGCCTTGCCTGAAGGCCGATATGAGAATCTCCCATTTCACCTTCAATTTCAGCTCTTGGCGTAAGGGCTGCAACTGAATCAATTACAACCATATCAACGGCGTTTGAGCGCACAAGAGTTTCTGCAATTTCTAATGCCTGTTCGCCTGTATCAGGCTGAGAAATTAAAAGATCATCCAAATTTACTCCGATTAACTTGGCATATGTTGAATCAAAAGCATGTTCAGCGTCAATAAACGCGGCAACGCCACCTTTTCTTTGAATTTCTCTAATCGCAGTTAAAGTAAGCGTAGTTTTTCCCGAAGCTTCAGGCCCAAAGATTTCAACAACCCTTCCTCGCGGTAATCCACCTACACCTAAAGCCAAATCCAGAGTTAATGCTCCCGTAGGGATTGCATCTACATTAATCTTTACAGCTTGCCCAAGCTTCATAATTGAGCCTTTGCCAAACTGCTTTTCAATATGGCTTAAGGCTAATTCCAGCGCCTTTTGCCTGTCAGATAGATTCTTTGTTTCTTCCTTAACTGCAACATTAGAATTTTCCGTTTTCGCTGGATGCGTTTTCTTTTCTATAGACATTTAACTCCTCCAATTTTATATAGTTAATAGAAGATGATATTATATCTTAGACCGCTTTTCCTGTCAAACAAATTAAGGATCCATTTTGTTTTCCTCCTTCCTGCTATCAATAGACGAAAAGGTAGGCTAAATCTAACAAAAAAACTAGTTTATCAGCTTCTGAAACATTGACATTGTTCTTAAAATATGTTAGATTTACTGCTATGGACGAAATCACCAAATTAAAGCAGGAATTGGTTCAGACAAAAAACGAGCTTAATATTTTGTATGAAGTATCCAACGCAATGAGGACTACTTTAAAGCTCGATGAGATCCTTTATATTATCCTTACAGGCGTAACAGCCCATACTGCCTTAGGGTTTAATAGGGCGCTCTTATTTCTCGTAAACGAAAAAGACGGCCTTATTGAAGGAAGAATGGGTATTGGGCCTGAAACTGGCGAAGAGGCCAATCGGATTTGGAATCAGATAGACCAGGAAAAGATGGATATGGATGACCTTATCAATAATTACAAATTCTCAAACCATGTTTCCGGATCGGGTTTTAATCGTCAAGTCCAACATTTAAGGATATCACTGCAAGAACGTAATAACGATTTACTTACTATGGCAGTCCTGGAAGGTATGCCCTTACATCTTACAAGAGAAACTATACAAAGCTATAAAAGCTCTCCTATAATTCAAATACTTAAAAGCGAAGAATTAGTGCTTATCCCACTAAAAGCAAAAGATAAAATCAACGGATTAATCGTAGCTGACAACTTTATAACTAAAAAACCAATCAGTAAAGACGATTTGCGCATGTTAATCATGCTTGCCAACCAGGCGGGCCTTGCAATTGAAAACTCCCAACTTTTTGAGAAAACATTCTTGCGCGCACACATGGATTCCTTAACTGAGCTTTGGAATCACGGGTATTTTCAGTTTCTTTTACAGTCTGAAATTGAAAAATCAAAAATAATGTCTCTTCCCTTAAGCTTAATCATGCTTGATATTGATGATTTTAAGATTTATAACGACACTCTCGGGCATCAAGACGGAGATAGGATACTTAAAGAATTAGCGATACTACTTAAAAACCAATCAAGAAAAATGGACTTTGTCTGCAGATACGGTGGAGAAGAATTTACTATAATCCTACCAAAAACAGACAAAAAAGAAGCATACCTGATTGCAGAACGTATCAGAATGGATATTGAAAAACAGAAATTTATGCAAGAAGGAATTTTCCCTCAGAAGAAATTAACGGCAAGTTTAGGCTTGGCAAGCTTTCCTGAGGATGGGACTACACCCCAAGAATTACTCTCCGCAACAGATAAAACACTTTATATCGCTAAAAATAAAGGAAAAAACAGAACCTGCTGTTAAACAGGTTCTGCCACAGCAACATCAGGCGATTTTTCTTCTTTCTTCTTATCCTGCGAAAATTTTACAGAAACAATCTTTGAAACTCCGGACTGCTGCATGGTAATCCCATACATGACATCCGCGTTAGCAATTGTCTTTTTGTTGTGAGTAATCACGATAAACTGTGAGCCGGTTGCAAATTCCTGAAGCGCCCTGCTAAACCTGTCTACATTTGCCTCGTCAAGAGCTGCATCAATTTCATCTAAGATGCAAAACGGCGACGGCTTTACCTTAAAAATCGCGAAAATTAAAGCAATTGCTGACATTGATTTTTCCCCGCCGGAAAGCAATAAAACATTCTGCAGCTTTTTACCCGGAGGCCTGCAGATAATTTCAATACCTGACTCTAAAGGATCCTGTTCATCAATGAGGAATACCTGTGCATCTCCACCATTAAAAAGCATTTTAAAGTAATTCCTGAATTCAACACTTACCTTCTCAAAAGTCTCCAAAAACATTTGTTTTGTTGTCCTATTAATCTTTAGAATAGCCTGATGCAATGATTCTTTGGCCGAAAGCAAATCTGTCTGCTGCTGGATCAGGAAATCATACCGCTTTTTTAGCTCATCATATTCTTCAATTGCAACTAAGTTAACAGAACCGTAAGAATTAACTTTTTCTTTTAACTTCTCAATTTCCTGAGAAATTAAAGCTACATCCACTTCGTAAGTTAAATCTGGCTGCGCCTCCAGATCAACGCTATATGACTGTAAAAGCCTGTCTTTTATGGTTGAATATTTATAATCAATGTCTTTATCCTGCATCTGCAAACTATATAAACAGTCTTTTAGAGAATCCAATTCCCTCCTATCAGAATCAATCTTAGAGACAACTCCCGAAGTCCCCTCTGAAACCTCCCGGTACTTCTTTTCCACTTCAGTCAAAACCTTTGATTCTTCTTCAATCTTCTTGCTGCTGTCTTGAATCTTTGCTTCACATTCACTAATCTCATTAATTAAAAAATCTTCTTTAGCTTTTGATTCAATTATCTGTTTTTCCGAATTAGCTAAGTTGTCCTTATCTCTTAAAAAAGCTTCGTTTAAAAGATTAAAGGTTGCCTCGTCAGAATAAATTCGCTTGTTTAACGAATCAAGTTCGGTTTTTATCTGAGTTATGGCTACCAAAAGCCCTTCTCTTGTCTTGGCGCTTTCTGAGATGTTGCCTTCCTCTTGCAAAATCAAATCTTCAGATTGACGCTCAAGGCTACAAAGTTCTTCAAGATGAAGTTTTGAAACTTCAATATTAGTAGTCAAAACAGTTATTTCTTTAATTACATCGCTTAACTCCAAAACAATAATATCTTCTTCCTCTTTAATCTTATTAAACTGCTCTTTAATCGTTGAATAAGTAGTCTCTTTATTAGCAAGAGCAATCTCCTGATTACGCAATTCTTGCTGCAATCCGTTAATTGAAGAATTCAATTCATTAATTTTAACTTCTTTGCCAGATTTGGAAATTTTTAAAGCATCCACATCCAATTGCAGCTTACTTATTTTTTCATCAATTTTCTGGGTATCTAACTCAATAGGCTTTGCTTCTCCAGAAAGCTTGAAACTTGCTCCTTGAAAATTAGCCTTATCCTGCTCGCTTAAATTAACATTATCTTTAATTTTTATCACCAATCCACTCACATTATCAACTGGAAGCTTATCTAAATAAATAACAGCATTCATTGCTTCGCTGATATCTTCATATTTAGTCTTGAATTTCTCTAGAAACTCACGATGAGACTCAAGAGTCAATCTTTGGCGGTCTAATGCAAGAATATCCGCGTTAATCTTATCTAAAACCAAGTTCTCCTGGCCTAATTCATTCTTAGCTGTATTTAATTTTAGGTTAATTTCATCAACTATCAAACGCAAGGCCTCAACTTCCTGGGTAACAGTCTCCAGGCTTGCATCAATAATAACCTTTTCTTCGTAAACTTTTGCCTTCTCAATATCAAGCCTTTTTCTTCTTGCTGTAAAAATTTGCTCCTTTGAATTAAAGTCAGCTATTTCGTTCTTTGTATTTGAAATTTTTGCCGCCAAATCAATAATCTCCCTTTTTTTGCTGGCAATCGTTTCCAAGGCCTGTTTGATTTTTAAAGACAAATCGGTTAATAAGCTATCCTTTTCACTTAAAGTTAGGCTTTTCTCCTCAATAGTTTTCTTTAAACCGTCATATTCAATTTTTACGTTGTTTAATTTCTCCTCGTCAACAACCAACTTGTTTCTTGCCTGCTCAACTTGAGCTTCTAAGTATTCTTTATTAGCAACCAACTCGGCAATTTTTTCTTTATTAAAACTTATGCGTTCGCTATTCCTGATTACCTGATTTTCTAAATTCAATATCTGGTTTTTTGACTGCATGATGCTGTCTTCAAAGCCTTTTAATTCAGCCTGCCGATTTGCTATCTTAGCTTCCAATTCCGAAATAGAATTTATTAATTCTGCCTCTCTTAATTCAAGCTTCTTAAGCTGGTTAATGATTTCATCTTTTTTTAGTAAAAATTCTTTTTTCTTTACGACGGCTAAAGTTACGTCTTTAGATTTTAGCTCCTCAAATACCTCTTTATACCTGCGTGCTTTATTAGCCTGCCTCTCAAGGCTGCCTATTTGGCGCTTAACTTCAACAACAATATCATTCACACGCAGAAGATTCTGCTCAGTTTCTTCAATCCTCCTAAGAGTTTCTCTTTTTTGAGCTTTATATTTAGTAATTCCGGATGCTTCATCAAAAACCATTCTCCGGTCTTCAGGTTTTGAACTTAAAATTAAATCAATCTTCCCCTGAGCAATAATAGAATAACTCTCTGCTCCAATACCGGTACCTAATAATAAATCCAAAATATCTTTAAGGCGCACTACTGTTTTATTAAGCAAGTACTCGCTTTCCCCTGAACGAAAGATTCTCCGGGTGATCGCCAGTTCCGAGCAATCATAATTAAAAAACTTTGACTCATTATCAAAAGTTAGTGTAACTTCCGCCATACCTAAAGGTTCTTTTAAATCAGTCCCGTTAAAAATTACATCTTGCATATCAGACCCGCGTAAAGATTTCGCAGATTGTTCTCCCAAAACCCAACGAATAGAATCAAAGATATTAGACTTCCCGCAGCCATTGGGCCCAACTACGGCAGTAATCCCAGGCTCAAAATGCAAAATTGTTTTATCGCAGAATGATTTAAAACCAACTAATTCTAATTTTTTAAAATACATAATGGGATCCCCCTAGTTATGTTCAGAGATATTTTCAATCCAAGCGTCAATCTTATCTTTCTTAAATCGCCACTGGCCAACCAACTTAACTGCAGGAATTTTTTTATGTTTAAGCCAGTCATAAATAGTCCTACGCGTGACTTTTAAATAATCGGACAAATCTTCAATAGTCATCAATCCATTATTAACCATATTTTCACCTAACCTTTTGATATTATTATATTAAGGCATGGTAAAATGTCAAGGAAAATCTTTACATTCTTTGACATTTATGTTCAGAAAGGATTGTTTCTTATGGTTTGGAGTCTATTTAGGTAATTACTTGTAGCAGAGACAGTTACAACAATAACTAGATATTATTTTCTATTTCAAAAACCTCATTTTCATTAAAAAAATAGATTCTTTTATTAGCTTTTATTTTATCGGGAGTAATAACTAGAAATTCATTTGATTCAAAGATTGCTAAAACAGGCTCATGAATTATATCAGAAAGGTTTTCGTTAAGTTCCTCTCCGACACAAACATTTGAAATTACAAATCTTTTTACACGATTACTAAACGAACGCACGCTGATCATTTTTATATCAGTATCTTTTACCTGCCAACCGGTAATTGACTCTGCAAATTTTTTTAAAATCTCTCTTGAATGCTCAACAGCCGGCAACAACTGTGTCTCATTCATAATTACCTCCTTGCTATTTGTCATTCCCTCTAACTTTGTCATTCCCGCGAAAGCGGGAATCTACGCTATAGCCTGGATCCCTGCTGGAGTTTATCCCTGCGAAAGCAGGGACAGGGATGACAACTCAATAAAAAAAGCAATTCCTCGTGATTGAAGAATTGCTTAAAAATCCAATTACTCTTTTTCCCATCACCACCTCCTCGTTTAACTGAGGACGTGCTATTTTATTGCCATTCTCATTATATGCTAATTTGAAAAAAAGTAAACAAAAAAATAGGGACACATCCTATTTATTTTGTTAAATCGTCCTACAAAAAAACAACCTAGGATGTGTCCCTATATATTCTAATATTTATTCTGGGAGGAGATTGTTCTTAAGACTAAGGGGATTGGTTTTAGTTTTTGGCCTTCTAACTTTACACCAAGTTTGAAAGAATCATTTCCAGTTGGATGTATCCAGATTACCTTGCCTTTTGTGCGGATAGACTCTCCATTATCAGGCATTGCCAACCATAAATCCAAAGTACTTCCTACGCTGACGTTATCCTGAGTAATCAAACAAAGGCCGTCTTGGCTTATGTCGTTTGTTTTAGCAATACCGGAAGAATTTTCGTTGTTTAGACGGTAGGTGACAGACAATGGGACCATGAATCTAACGCTTTCCCGTTTTTCATTAAAAAGGTGGCTCATCAGCTCCCCTTTCGTAATTCACCGTAGTAAGTTTAACTTGAATTTATACAGATTACAAGGTAAAGAGGCCTTAAAAAGAAAACGCTTTCTTTTTACCTATTACATTGGCAGGCTTACTTATTAAGCCCTTCTTTAAATCTTTTTGTCAAGGCTGGAACAATCTCAAAAACGTCTCCCACAACTCCATATGTAGCAACTTTAAATATAGGAGCTTCGGGGTCTTTATTAATCGCAACAATGATTTTTGATGATTGCATTCCAACTAAATGCTGGATTTGGCCGGAGATTCCGCAGGCAATATATATTTTAGGGGCAACTGTCCTTCCAGTCTGGCCAACTTGATGAGAATACGGCATCCACCCGGCATCTACCGCAGCGCGAGACGATCCTACGGCAGCTCCAATTGCATGAGCAAGCTCTTCTAAAATCTTAAAATTCTCTTTTGCGCCCATGCCCCTTCCACCGGAAACAATGATATCCGCTTCCGCAATATTAACAAGCGATTCGATCTCTTCAACTATATCTATTAATTTCGTGCGGGAAGCATACAGTGTTTTATCAAAACTCTCCTTGATAATCTTTCCCTTGCGATGCTTATCAGGAGCCATTGGCTGCATTACTTTGTGCCTTACTGTTGCCATCTGAGGGCGGAAATTAGGGCTAATGATAGTAGCCATAATATTTCCGCCAAAAGCTGGTCTTGTTTGAAGGAGTATTTTTTTCTCAGGGTCAATATCTAACCCTGTGCAATCTGCTGTAAGGCCTGCCTTAATATTAATCGCAACTCTTGAGATTAATGAGCGGCCGATTGCAGTTGCACCGCACAGCAGGATTTCTGGTTTGTACTTCTTTATTAACTCAACAAGGATATTTGTATAAGGCTCGTCTTGGAAATTAGCAATCTCCGGCGCTTGGACAAGATAAATATTATCAGCACCATGCCAGACTAACTCATCCAATTGATCATCAAGATCATTCCCGATCAAAACACCGCTTACCTGGCAATTTAATTTTTTGGAAAGCTCCTGCGCTTTTCCAAGAAGCTCATAGGAAACAGACTGCACTTTACCGTTTTTCTGTTCAATAAAAACCCAAATTCCTTTGTAATCCTTGATATTCGGCAAAACACAAGTATTCTGAGGCTTCTCCAACAAAATTGCCTTAAATTTACATGCGCTTACGCAAGCTCCGCAAAGATTGCATTTATTAAAATCAATGACTGCTTTCTTATCTATTATGCGTATCGCACCAAACGGACAAGTTTTTACACACAACGAACAACCAGTACATTTTTCAATAATAATTTGAATGGCCATATTTAATGAACCTCATTCTTAAGTAAATCTACCAGCTGCTTAGCAATTTCAGGGGCTTCCCCTTTGAGCATCTGTCCGCCTTCTCTTTGAGGAGGCGTAAAGATCTTTACAACTTGGGTTGGCGAACCACAAAGCCCTATATTCTGAGCATCAAGCCCGAGTTCTTTTTGTGTTAAAACAGTAATTTTAGCACTTTTTGACTTCATTATCCCCTTTAATGAAGGAAGACGCGGCTCATTTATCTCTTTAACTACAGTAAGAAGTGCCGGTAATGGAGTTTCAATTACTTCAAAACCTTCTTCCATCATCCTTTCAACGCGCATTATTTTTTCTTTTACTTCTTCAATCTTTTTTACGTAAGTTACTTGAGGAATATTTAAATGTGTTGAGATTCCAGGGCCTACCTGCGCAGTATCTCCATCAGTAGCCTGTTTTCCACAAAGCACTAAATCAAATTCTCCCAACTTTTTAATTCCACCCGCCAAAGTATAGCTGGTTGCCCAAGTGTCACTTCCTGCGAAAGCGCGATCGCATAATAAAACACCTTCATCAGCACCTAAAGAAATTGCTTCTCTTAACGCAGCATCAGCCTGAGGAGGGCCCATAGTTATAACAGTAACTTTTCCGCCAAATCTTTCTTTAAGCCGGATTGCTTCTTCAATCGCATACATATCAAAAGGATTAATTATAGACTTAACACCTTCCCGGATTAAAGTATTTGTTTCCGGATTAATTCTTACTTCGGTTGTTTCAGGAACCTGTTTAATACAGACAATTATATTCATATTACTTAGCCGCTTCCTTAATTACTTCTTTTCCAATAATATCACGCTGAATCTGATTAGTTCCCTCGTATATCTGGGTGATTTTTGCGTCCCTGACATATTTTTCAATTGGATAATCTTTCATATAACCATAGCCGCCAAACAACTGCATTGCATCCAGCGTAACTTTCATCGCTACGTCAGATGCGTACATTTTTGCCATTGCTGACTCTTTTGAAACTCCGGTTATCCCCGCATCAACCATTCTTGCGGTTCCATAAACCAAACCTCTCGCAGCCTCAACTTCTGTTGCCATATCAGCAATCATCCATTGAATTCCCTGATTACTGGCAATTGATTTATCAAATTGGCGCCTTTCTTTTACATATTTTACCGATAAATCTAAAGCACCTTGAGCAATCCCTAATGCCTGAGCAGCAACTCCGGGACGCGACATATCAAAAGTTCTCATCGTCACAATAAATCCCATTCCTTCTTTGGATAAAAGATTAGTAGCTGGCACCTTGCAATCAGTAAATATCAATTCTCTGGTTGAGGAAGCGCGAATCCCAAATTTATCTTCTTTTTTCCCAAAGGTAAAACCGGGAGTACCTTTTTCAACAATAAATGCTGAAGCTCCTCGTGCACCCTTAGCCTTATTAGTCATTGCAATTACCACATAAGTTTCCGCATCCCCGCCATTAGTGATAAAATGCTTAAGGCCATTTATAACATAATGATCTCCCTCTTTTTTCGCGGTAGTTTTAATAGCAGAGGCGTCCGATCCTGCTTCCGGCTCAGTAATCCCAAATGCAGCTACCTTTTTCCCGCTGGCTAAATCAGGAAGATATTTTTTCTTCTGTTCTTCGTTTCCAAAAAGCACGATTGGAAAAGTACCTAGCGCAGATGCGGCATAGCAAACAGCAATCCCTCCGCAAGCCTTTGAAAGCTCTTCAGTCGCAAGGCATAAATTCATTACATTTATACCCATTCCGCCGTATTCTTCCGGGATAAATAAGCCAAAAAGGCCTGCTTCAGCAATAACTTTAATTACTTCCCAAGGATATTGTTCGGATTGATCATATTTAGCGGCAACAGGACGAATTTTTTCATCAGCAATCTTGCGTGCTAAATCTTTAACCATCTTTTGTTCTTCAGTCAGCAAATAATCCATTACTCCCCCCTATGTTTAAATTTGAATTTATGATTTTATCACAGCGAACTTTAATTTGCAATATTTTTTACCAAAGCGATTTCCTGACAATTGGGGAATTTGGGGCAGTTAATACACTCCGCCCAAATTTTATGAGGCAGGTCATCATGCTTGATTCTCTTAAACCCTAGTTTATTAAAATATTTCTGGTGATAAGTTAGGACAAAAACCCTTTTAGACCCAAGTTCCTTGGCCTCTTTGATACAAACTGATATTAATTCCTTCCCAATTCCTCTGCCCTGAAACCTTTCCTGGACAGCAAGTGATTTTATTTCTGACAAATCCGACCAGGAAATATGCAAAGCCGCACAACCTACAATTTTCTTCCCGTCAACATATACCCAGAAATCTCTTATACTTTCATAAAGCTCGTTTAAAGAACGAGGCAGCATCAAATCTTTATCTGCGAATGTATTAATTAAGCCCTGAATTTCTTTTATGTCACCGACTCTTGCTTTTCTTATCATTTTTTTCCGTTTGCTTGTTTTATCTCAGTCTTTTTCGCTACAACAACTATCCCTGAATCAGAAACAGTAAATCGTTTCTTATCCTCTTCAGGATCATAGCCGATAACCATGCCCTGAGGAATAATTACATCTTTATCAATGATTGCCCTTTTAATTTTTGCATAGCGCCCGACGTTCACGCCTTCCATTAAAATAGAATCGTATACTTCGGAATAACTGTTAATGCGCACATTTGGCGATAAGATTGAACGCTGCACCCTTCCTCCGGATACAATACACCCCCCGGAAACTATGGAATCAAGCACCAAACCGATTCTACCTGTGACCTCGTCTCCTGCAAATACCGTTTTAGCAGGCGGGAATTGTTCTTGAAGCGTTCTTGTCGGCCACTCTTTATCGTATAAATTAAATGTAGGATCAACCTGAACTAAATCCATATTTGCTTCATAATAAGCATCAATTGTCCCAATATCTCTCCAATAGGGCTGCAAACCTCTTTTATTCTCATCGTCAAAATTGTAAGCTGCGATTTTCAAGTTCTTCTTTAACATCTGAGGGATAATATCCTTGCCAAAGTCATGGTTTGAAGCGCTTTTCTTTGCGTCTTCCTCCAATTCATGGACGATAACAGGATGCTTAAAGACATAAATCCCCATAGATGCATAAATCTTATCGGGTTTAGAGGGGATAGTTTTTGGTTTTGCTGGTTTTTCCTGAAAACCGATTACCATCCCTGATTTATCTACCTCAATTACGCCCAATTGAGAAGCCATTTCTTTTTCCACTTCAACAACGCCTACGGTTAAATCCGCATCTTTTTCACGATGGAAATTAACCATTGTAAAATAATTCATTTTATAAATATGGTCTCCGGCAAGTATCAAAACATCTTTAGGATGGTCCATTTCAAGCGTATAGAGGTTTTGATAAATCGCATCCGCTGTTCCCAAATACCAGGAGTCCCCGATTCTCTGCTGGGCTGGCAGGATTTCAATATATTCGCCTAACTCTGAAGAAAGGATATTCCATCCAAGACGTATATGCCTTTGCAAAGAAGCTGATTTGTATTGAGTAAGAAGGTAAATCTTGCGCATCCCTGAATTAATACAATTGCTCAAAGTAAAATCAATAATCCTATAGATGCCTCCAAACGGAACTGCAGGCTTAGTGCGATCCTTTGTTAAAGGGTACAGCCTCTCTCCCTTGCCTCCAGCCATAATAAAAGTTAAAACGTTTCCTGTCATCTTATAAATGCCCCCATAATTCCGCGCCTGATCATCATAACTGCAATTGCGGCTAATAAGATATACATAATTTTAGAAAAAGCGCGTGTGCCACTTTCACCTGTATATTTAATTAGGATATCAGATTTCTCTAGAGTAATCCAGACAATAAGCATATTAATCGCCAACGAAACAAAAGTAGCTAACGTTCCGTAGGTATCCAACACTATTAAGGTAGTTGTTAAAACAGCTGGCCCGGTGATTAATGGAGTCCCCAGAGGAAACACACCTACATCTTTATCATGATTGCTAACCATAAGCCCTTTACTTGCCCCGGGTAGGAGCAGACGGACAGAAATTACAAATAAAAGCATACCGCCTGCAATCTGGAAATCAGAGATAGTAATACTTAGCAGATTAAGCACCCACTTGCCGACAAACATAAAAGCCACAGCCATAAGCGTTGCGGTTACAACAGAATCAACTACAATTTTTTGTTTGTGTTTCTTATTGAGCCCTTCGGTAAGAGAAAGAAAAAGCGGAACATTGCCAATGGCATCCACAGCAACAAAGATCGGAATGAAGCTTAAGATGAATGGCTCTAATGATTTAAACATACTAATTATTTTAGTATAGTTTTAGAAAAAGGCAAGACTAAATTTAGATGTCCAGCACATCTTTTATAAAAGGCTGCTCCCTTGGAAGCGGCCTAAGCGGCTCTTCATTTGACAAAGGCGGCTTAATGGTATTATTAAGATTTTCTATAGACTTATCCTGCTGCATACTTCTGATATTAACAGAAACCGGCTTCTTTTTGTTAATAGATAAACCGAGGATAAACAAGATTAATAAAGTAACTGTAATTACCCCAATAATAACATCTCTGCTTTTCAATTAATTACCCTCCCATATCCTGCCATATTGGCCTAGTTGTCCAGGTTGGAGTAGCTGAATAATTTGTAAGATAAGGAAAGTATGGAGGGGCAGTCCCCGAAATCATTCTTGCATCATACACAAAATTCCTGCCATAACCATGCGTATTAGTTGTCCCGCTAAACTGGCCAAAGGCTCCATAATTATCAGTAATTACACCTCCAAGCAGAGTTGCAATTCCCTTAGGAGCTCCCGAATCATAATTTTGGACTGTAAAAACTCCGTTAGGCGCCATAACTACTCCGTGTATTTCAATATTATTTGGGGCGCCAGAGCTTATTTCTACATTTCCATTCCAGGAAAGCAAACCTAATACATTAGAATACCCGCTAGCATTAAGCGAAGGCGAAGTATTATATTGTTCATACCTAATGTGGCTTGAAATAACTGCATTGTTATTAGCCGCAACAGTAAGATTAGAATTATGATTAACCGTTCCAGAAATAGCATTAATGCTTGATGCAGAATAAATCAACACACCTTCTCCTCCTGCCCCTTTTGGCAAACCACAATATGTATTCGTGCCGCTTCCATCAACAACTGTAGTAGTATTTGCCGCATAATTAGCAGTAATTGTAGATATGTTTCCGCCCCGATTAATTGTATAAACTGCACTGTCTCCGGAACTACCCAATGTGATATTTGAATCGCCTCTAATATATATACCACCCGTTAAACAACTTCCATCATTAGGCACATATACTCCATTCGAACTTGGAACCGATAATGTTCCTAAAGCCTGATCTCGCATTTCAGTTTGAGTAACCGATGTAGGAAGCGTATTTACCGGAGAATTCCTTTGAAAGCCATTGGAGAAATTTGGCACATCAATAGTACCATTGTGATCATTGGCAAGCGATTTTGTATTCCCGTTATTGTAATAATTAGCCAGATTATCAACCTGTGTAACAACTCCTCCGGAAAACTGCGGATTGTAAGCAAAAGAAAAACGCGTGTTAGTGGAAACTGGGCCGGAAAATTGGGTATTACCTGTAAACCATACCAATCCTCCATTTTGCATAGTATGGTTATTTGTAAAAAGCGCAAAACGCGCGAAATTGTTTCTTGTGATATCTACAAAAAAAGAACCTTGCGCCAATCTGACGGATTTTTGTATTGCGGTAAGAAAATTATTTGATGTTCCTATAGATTCTATTCTATAGTTGTAAAAAAACCTATAAGCAACAGACCCATTATTAATCGGATTAGCACCGGCAGTTACAACCAACGTAGCTGCATAACTGCCATTTACTCCTGTATTAAGCCCTGCCATTGTATTAATAGTAAGCCTTGCTTCTCCTCCTGCAACTGTAAACGCGGGATTAGGAGCATTTGTCCCATAATCCCTTAAAAAACCCAATGGATCATTATTAGTAACATAGGCGGTCAACAGCGCCCCGTTTGTCACATTAAGCATGTTCGCATTTAAATTTACCCCTGATCGAATTCTCAGCTCTGCATAAGCATTAGCTGCTCCTGCATCAGCAAGGTTTTGGGCTTGGATAACTGCTTTTTCTACACGAGCATACCTGCTTTCAGAAAGGATATTAGAAAAGTAAGCACCAACTAAAATAAGAATTCCGGTTATAAGCAAAAGGCTTATTATCAAAACCATCCCTTTTTTATTAGTTTTTCTTTTCATGGGAGCCAACCTTTCATTTTTATAAATCTTAACTAATGAGTTTCTATAACAGGGTTATTAGTTAAAGTTGTATCATAATTACGCAACATAACCCTTGAAGTTAAGGTAAACGGTAATCTATTCCTGTCAGATGCCGGCCTGTCTGAAGTTGAAATCGTAACAAGTATAATCGGGCAATCAGCTGCTGGAGTAGTGCAGGTATATGTAGCACAAGTAGCGCAACCAGCCCGGAAACTAACTGCACTAACGTAATTTGCCACAACCAACTCGGCATCCGTTCCCTCTTGATAAAGCAACTGCTGAGAATTATTAGGATCAATCCTAAAAGTCGCTAATCTAAGAGTGGTAATATTTCCTGTTGCATCTAAAACAGGCACATAAAAATCAATCTGCTGATTAGCATTAGAAATATTAACGCCATATATACCGCCAGCAGTCCATTGCCTACATGATTGCCTTAGGGCTTGAGCAATTCTATCCATACCCTTTCTGGCTTCTCTTTGCTCTGCAGATTGATGCATCCCAACTCTCCAACTCGTATTAGACATAGTAAATATGCCAAGCGCCGCAACTAACAGAGCAACAACTATGCCCACCGAAATCATTAACTCAATTAAAGTATGCCCTCTATTCATATTAAACACCATAATTTGGAACCAATGTTATTAATTCTATCGGAGAATCATACCTGCCGTTTCCATTTGTATCTTCAGCACCTGTGACATCTCCATCTAAATTTGCATCTTCTCCAATAATGCTATTTTTATTCCTAAATGAAGCCACTACCCTGACACGCAGAAGTAACCGGTCAATTACCACACCAACTTCAATCCTTCCTATTCCGATATTGTCCCCTGCAACACCGCTACCGCTCGGGATAAGAAAAGTTGTCCCATTTAGCGCAGTAATGGCATCATAGCTTAAATTTTGCATCTCTTCCATGCGGGACTGGCAAGTATTAATTGCGATAGTTGAGTTTTTGCTTAACGTAGAAAGTAAAGAGGTATTTGCCAGCACAAGCAGGATGCCACTCATCGTGAAAGCTAAAATTCCAAGGGCCAAAAGTACCTCTGCCAATGCAAAAGCCCTATTCCCAGCTTTCTTCTTTCTTATTCTACTGCAAGCAGTTAAATTATCCTTCATAATAAAAGTATACCATGAAAAAATACCGTTTTAAACTACTAACTGTTAAATTATCGATTTTAATAGGTTCTGTGTATATTCTTCCATAGGCGCGCTGAATATCGCCTTAGATGAATTCTGCTCAACAATCCTGCCATTCTGCATGACAATTACTTTATCGGATAGATACTTAATCACCGCTAAATTATGACTGATAAAGATATAGGTAAGGCTTAATTCTCTCTTTAATTTAGTA
Source organism: Candidatus Omnitrophota bacterium (assembly GCA_028715415.1). Taxonomy (NCBI): domain Bacteria; kingdom Pseudomonadati; phylum Candidatus Omnitrophota; species Candidatus Omnitrophota bacterium. Next base: position 85,026 of record JAQURX010000005.1, read on the forward strand.
AATAATTCCAACATTTCAGCCTGAATTGTCAAATCAAGTGAAGAAATCGGCTCATCCAAAACAAGGAACTTTGGATTACTGGCAAGTGAGCGCGCGATACAAATCCTCTGGCGTTGGCCACCGGAAAATTCAATCGGGTATCTGCCAAGAACGGAATTTTCCAAACCAACCATATTTAACAATTCCATTGCTTTTGAGTGGAAACGCCCCTTCTCAACAATCTTGTGGATTAAAAGCGGCTCAGACAATATATCAATAATTCGCATTTTAGGGTTAAGGCTATTATAAGGATTCTGAAAAATTATCTGTACGTCCTTCCTGAAATTATTTATCAATGAACTGTTAAAAACCACTTCTCCGCTGGTCGGTTTGATTAAATCAAGGATGACCTTTGCAAGGGTAGTTTTTCCAGATCCGGATTCTCCAACGATTCCTAATGTTTCAAATTGCCCTACCTCAAAGCTTATGTTATCAAGCGCCTTAACTATACCGCCTTCAGATTTAAATAATCCACGCTCAACTATAAAATCTTTGGAAACATTCTTTATCTGGACGATATTCATAATCTACCGATTAATTGATAAGCCCGAATTAATTCTTTTGTATGAAAATGCACGGGCGAATTAAAAATCCTCTCTGTTTGGCCGGACTCAACAATTTTGCCTTTATACATTATATAAACCCTATCCGCTATTTTACGCGCGATTGCCAAATTATGAGTAATAAAAAGAAGCGAAAACCCGAATTCTTTTTTCAGATTAACCAATAAATCAAGTATCTGGGATTCAATTGTTACATCAAGTGAAGTGGTCGGCTCATCTGCAATCAGAAGTTTTGGTTTTAAGGCTAACGCCATTGCGATAAAAGCCCTTTGGTTCATCCCTCCAGAAAGCTGATGCGGATAATCATACATAACTCTCTCCGGGTCCTTAATCCTTACCAGCCTAAGCAAATCAAGTGCCACATAATAAGCTTCTTCTTTAGGCTTATCATTATGAAGCATTATTGCTTCCATTATTTGATTGCCGATTGTGTAAACCGGATTTAAGTAGCTCACTGGCTCTTGGAAAATATAAGCAATTTCCTGCCCCCTTACTTTTACCAGTTCGCTTTCCCTTAACCCTGATAAATCTACGCCATTAAAAATGATACTTCCACTGGTTAACTTTGCATTCTTAGGTAAGATTTTAGTTACCGACAAAGCGCTTATGGTTTTACCCGATCCCGATTCCCCTGCTAAAACAACAATTTCATTATTTCTAATACTTAGATCAACTCCATCAACAGCGCTGATAGACTGCCCTCCTAAATCAAATTCCACTTTTAGATTATTAATATCCAATAGATTAGCCATTATCCGATCTTCTTTTTTAAACCTTCACTTAAGAAATTAAAACCTAATATAGTAACAAGAATTGCCAAACCCGGGAAAACCGTAATCCACCAGGCGACTCCTAATGTTGATTTTGCCTCAATAAGAATATTACCCCAGCTGGGGACAGGCGGTTGAACACCAAGTCCTAAGAAACTTAAACCCGACTCTAGAAGAATTGCTCCCGCAATACCCAAAGTTGCATTAACTAATACCGGCCCAATTGCATTCGGGATTAGGTGCCGAGATATTATCCTAAAATTTGAGGCTCCGATTGCTCGCGAGGCTTGGATAAACTCTCTTTCTTTCAGCGTCAGTATTTCAGCTCTGACAAGCCGTGCGACACCCATCCAACTGGTTAAACCGATGATAATCATAATATTAAAAATCGACGGCTCAAGCATTGCCACAACAGCCAAGATTAAAAAGAACGTCGGAAAACAAAGCATAATATCAACAAAGCGCATAATAATCATATCAATTAACCCGCCGTAAAAACCAGCTATTGAGCCTAAAATCAGCCCAAGCAGAGTTGCAATGCCAACTGCAATTAAACCGATGCTTAAAGAAATTCTTGCCCCATAGATAATCCGGCTTAATATATCCCTTCCTAAGCTATCAGTCCCCAATAAATGTTTGGATGACGGAGCCATAAGTAGATTATTCTGGTCAATAATTGAAGGTTCATATGGACTGATTATCGGCGCAAAGATTGCAATCAGGCTAAAAAAACCAATAATTATTATTCCCGCTAACAAAGCTTTGTTTTTCATTTTTTAAACCTTACCCTTGGATCAACATACGCATAACTGATATCAGCGATTAAATTCCCAAGCATTGTTAAAACTGCACCCAAAACAACTTCAGCCATAATCAATGGATAGTCACGCGTCATTACAGCTTCATAAAATAAACGGCCGATACCCGGAAGAGCAAAAATTGACTCAAAGATAACACTTCCTCCTAAAAGCCCGGGAATTGATAAACCTAAAATAGTAACAATCGGCATAATTGCATTTCTAAGCGCGTGTTTATAAAGAACCACATTTTCCGGTAAACCTTTTGAACGGGCTGTATAAATATACGGCTGATTCAAAACTTCAATCATACTTGAACGCATATATCGGGAAATTCCCGCCAAGCCTCCGATGCATGAAACAAAAACAGGCAGCATCAAATGCCTGCTTAAATCTGCAATTTTCCCCCAAAAGCTATAATATTCAAAATCCAAAGAAGTGATTCCGGAAATTGGCAGCCATCCTAATGTTATCCCGAATAAATTCATCAGAAGCAAAGCCAGCCAAAAAGTAGGCATGGCAAAACCGATAAAAACAAAGATAGTCGTGATTTTATCAAATGCCTGATTTGGCCTGATTGCGCTTCTTACTCCCAATGCAATTCCAAGAATAAGAATTATTATTAAAGATAGGACATTTATAACTAAAGTTATGGGGATTTTTTCCAGGATTTTATTTAAGACTGGGCGGCCATCGCTAAATGAATTGCCAAAATCAAATTTAACCAACTTTTTAACCCAATTAAAATATTGTTCATGCAGAGGCTTATCAAGGCCATATAATTTCTCAAGCCTATGGCGGACCTCTAAAGAAACCTTAGGGTTAAGCGATTGCTGAATCTCAGTAGGCTTTCCCGGGGCAAGATGAATAATAAAAAAACTAATAATCGTAATGCCGAAGAAAATCGGCAGAAGCATCAATAATCTTTTCGCTAAATATTTAATCATATTTTACTGGATCCCTGCTGGAGTTTATCCCTGCGAAAGCAGGGACAGGGATGACAATCGCATGTCATTCCCGCGCCCTTCTGTCATTCCCGCGTTCTTCATGTCATTCCCGCGAAAGCGGGAATCTACGCTATTTAGTGGATCCCTGCTTTCGCAGGGATGACATTGCCCTGCAGGGATGACAGCTTCTTATCTACTAGATATTACCGTCTTATATCTTTGCTTTCCTAGAGGCACCCACCAATCAATGAAATTATATCCAATGCCAATCGGCTCAAGTTTCACACCTTGGAAACGGCTGTGCAAAACAGACAATCCATCCGGAACATACAAAAACATATAAGGCTGTTCATCGTAAAGTATTTCCTGGATTCTATGGTAACAAGCTTTTCTCTCTTCCTGATTAAATGTCCTGCGCGCGGAAGTTAATAAGTTATCAACCTCTTCATTTTTATAGCCGATAAAATTAAATTCACCTTCTTTTGTTTTTGATGAATGCCAAATATCAAAATTATCCGGCTCGCGACCCAGCCCCCAGCCAAGCAAAACCGATTCAAAATTTTTCTTATCAATAAATTCTGTTAAAAATACACTCCATTCCAAAACTTTTACATTAACTTTTATTCCTACATCCTTGAGCCTGCGCTGAATAATTTGCGCAACTTTCAGTCGTTCTTCATTGCCCTGATTGGTAATAATTGTAAATTCAAACCTTTTCCCATCTTTTTCAAGCCAGCCATTCTTATTAATCCAACCGCACTCTCTTAATAATTCTTTTGCTTTTTTAGAATCAAATTGAGCGGGTTTTACCTTATCATTAAATGCCCATGAATTTGGGACAAACGGCCCTGTGCAAATCTTGCCTAATCCTAAGAGCACAATATTGATTATTTCATTTTTGTCTACAGCATAATTAAGCGCCTGCCTGACTCTTTTATCCTTAAACTTAGGATTGTTCAAATTAAATCCTAAATAGATATAAGTAAAACTCGGCACTTTAAATTTGCGATAATTCTTCTGGAAGAAAGGCGTGTCTGTTTGACGGGTAAATTGCAATGGGGTAAGCCCGGCAGAATCAAGCCCTTGCGTCTGCAGCTCTAAAAAAATAGTTGATTCATCAGGAATTACCCTGAATATTTCACGGTCAAGATAAGGCCTGTGTTCAAAATAATTTCGGTTTGAAGCTAATTCTATCTTCTCCTGGCTTTTCCATGATTTAAATTTATAAGGGCCGGTGCCGATAGGATGACGGGAGAATTTCGTTGTATTTAAATCCTCTTTTTCTAAAAGATGCTTCGGGATAATTGACATCCCCCAGCTGGCAAGGCCCGGAGCAAATGGTTCTTTGTAAGTAACTTTAACGGTATAATCGTCAATCACCTCTAAAGACTTAATCCTTTCAAAATCCCCACTGTAGGGCGTCCTGATTTTAGGGTCAATTAATTTCTGGTAGGTAAACTCCACATCCGAGGCAGTAAAAGGAAACCCATCGTGCCACTTAACATTTTTTCTTAAATGAAAAATTATGGTTAACCCGCCGTCTTTTATCTCCCAGCTTTCCGCCAGATCTCCAACTAAATTTATATCTTTATCATACTTAACTAACCCGTTAAAAATCAGCCCGCTTGCTGACTGGGAAGCGGAATCGGAAGCAAGTAACGGCAAAAGATTCCTTGCGTCAGCAATTGAACCTGAAACAATAGCATCACCATAATCTTTTGCAAAACTTTGGGAAAGAAATACAAACAAAAAAGCTACCAAGAAAATCGGTAGCTTAAATTGTTTTATTACTGTAACCTTTGAGTTATTCACCCTTAAGGAGTTTTTTTAGGTGTTTCCTGTGTTGCTGGTGTTTTAGGCTCTTCTTTTTGCGGTGTTACTTGCTGGGTTGTTGTTGCTGCTGTTGCTGCTGGCTGAGCAGCCTGTGTTACAGCTGCAGGCTTTACCCCTCTCATCAACGATTTGCTCTGCCTAACAGACATAATCGCTAAAGATAAACAGGTTATAAAGAAAATTACACTTAAAACACTTGTTGAGCGCGTAAGGAATTCATTGGTTTTTGTACCAAACATAGACTCAACACCCGCGAAACTCTCAACTAAACCGCCGCCTCTTCCTCTTTGAACCAAAACCAAAACAATCAATAATATACAAACAATTACATGGACCGCAATAATCAAAATTATCATTTTCTAACCTCACTCGCTTTCTTTACAATTTCGGTAAATGACTCTACTTTAAGGCTTGCACCACCTACTAAAGCCCCATCAACGTCAGGCTGACTCATCAACTCAGTAGTATTTTCCGGTTTTACGCTTCCGCCATATTGAATTCTAATCTCATTAGCTGTGTTTTCATTATACATCTTTTTTAACAAATCACGAATATATTTATGTGCTTCCTGAGCCTGTTGAGGCGTTGCAGTCTTTCCAGTGCCAATTGCCCACACAGGTTCATAAGCGATAACAACTTTTAAAGCATCGGTTGCGCTAACATCTTTAAGCCCGCCTTTAACATGATCTTCTAAAACTTTAAAGGTAAGATTCTTTTCTCTTTCTGCTAAAGTTTCCCCTACGCACATAATTGGCGTCAAGCCATGTTGCAAGATAGCTTTTAATCTCTTATTTACTGTCTCATTGGTCTCGCCGAAGAACTGCCTGCGCTCGGAATGCCCTATGATAATATATTTACAACCGGCATCTTTCAACATCTTACAAGAAACTTCCCCTGTAAATGCGCCTTCATCCTGCCAATAAGCATCCTGTGCCCCTAAAGCAATATCAGTTTCAATTATTACTTCATTAACTTCGCTTAATGCGGTATATGGAGGGCATAAAACTACATCGACATTAAGGCTGTCAACCTTAAAAATCTCTCTTTTTAAGCCATTTGCCAGCTCAATTGCTTCATTAATTGTTTTGTACATCTTCCAGTTTCCCGCGATAATTATTTTTCTCATCTTATTTCTCCGTAAGTGCCGCGACCCCGGGAAGAACCTTGCCCTCTAAGAATTCAAGGCTTGCGCCTCCGCCGGTTGAAACATGAGACATTTTATCATCAACTTTAAACTTAGCAACTGCAGCAGCAGTATCTCCCCCGCCGATAATTGAAGTGCATTTAAGAGTAGCGATAAATTTAGCGACTTCCGCTGTCCCTTTACTAAAAGCATCCATTTCAAAGATTCCTAACGGGCCATTCCAAACTATTGTTTTTGCATTCTTTAGCTCAGATTCAAATAATACAATTGTCTTTGGGCCAATATCAACAGCGATTTTACCATCAGGAATATTCTCGCCTACAATTTCAGACTTCGCATTAGCATCAACAGTTTCAACAACCAAGTTATCTATGGGTAACAAAATCTTCTTCTTTAATGAATCTGCTTTTGCAAGAATTGATTTTGCTAAATCAATCTTATCTTTCTCTAATTTTGAATTTCCTATCGGTTTACCCTGGGCTTTTAAGAAAGTATATGCCATACCGCCGCCGATAATAATCGCATCACATTTTGGCAATAAATTCTCAATCATTCCTATTTTATCCGAAACTTTAGCTCCACCTAAAATTGCTACATACGGATGGGCTGGATTCTGTGTGGCATCTCCTAAATATTTAATTTCCTTCTCTAAAAGAAAACCTGCGGCAGCCTTCAAGTAATGAGCAACACCCTCAGTTGAGGCATGGGCGCGGTGTGCAGTCCCAAAAGCATCATTAACATAAACATCTCCTAAGCTTGCCAGCTGTTTGGCAAAATTCGCATCGTTAGCTTCTTCTTCAGCGTGAAATCTTAAATTCTCTAAAAGGATAATTCTCTCTTTAGCAGCATCAATTTCTTTTTTAACTGCATCGCCAACACATTCATTAATAAATTTAACCGGTTCACCCAATAAATCCTTTAACCTGTCAGCAACCGGCTTAAGGCTGTATTTTGCAACAACTTTGCCATCCGGCCTGCCTAAATGACTCATTAAAACTAATTTTTTTGCTCCATTTTGTAAAATGTATTTTATGGTTGGAATTGTGGCTTTAATTCTTGTATCATCGGTAATCTTTAACTCAGCATCTTGCGGGACATTAAAATCAGCACGCATTAAAACAGTTTTATTCTTTAAGTCTAAATCTTTAATCGTGATTTTTGCCATTTGTTTATCCTCCATTTGAAGCGTTTAATATATATTAAATACAATAATTTGTCAAGAAAAAACCTCAATATACCTTGACAAAGCCCTGCAATAGGATATACTTATATTCCTATTAAAATAGTTTAAAAAGTTCAAATTTACCATGATAAATCTTAACTATATAATCTGGGCACTTATCGCAACCCTATATGCCCCAACATTCTACTTCCTTTATCGTTCAGGCTGGGAATATATTGACTATACCCATGCTTATTTCATTTTACCTGTCTCTTTAGGGCTTATTTGGTATAAGCGGGCTTACCTAAAGAAAGCTTTTGATAAATCAATCCCTACTGTTGTTTCAAAAACAGGCCTGGCGCTTTTTATTGCTTCAGCTGCGCTCTTTATTATTGGCTATAGAAATGGTTTTAATTTTATTGCTACATTCTCCCTCATACCTCTTTTATTCGGCTTATCACTTTATTTATATGGCAGAAAAGTAACCAGAGCCTTAGTTTTTCCTTTTTCCTACCTTTTCTTGCTTGTTCCTATTCCAAGCGGGATATTAGACAGTATTACTGTTCCCATGAGATACGGAATTTCAGTTCTCACCGAAATTATACTTAAAACATTTAACTATCCAATAACCAGAGAGGGCTTGCTTTTAAAACTACGAAGCCATGAAATTTATATGGGCGCTCCTTGCAGCGGGTTCCGATCGCTTATCACAATGATTTCTTTAGGGCTTGTATACGTATATTTAAGCAAGAATAACCGGAAAAATAAGATTCTTCTCTTATCATCAATTATTCCGTTTGCTTTAATCGGAAATCTCATAAGAGTAGTCTCAATGTGTTTGGTAACTTTTTATTTTGGCGATTCAATTGGCCAAAAATACCATGACATAAGCGGATATATGATTTTTGTTTTCCTTATTCTTGGTTTAGTCGGTTTGGAAGCATTACTTAATAAACGAAAATGAAAAATAAAAAAGAAATTCTAGTTATAGCAGTTCTTTTATTCTCCGTCGCTGTAAGCTTCGGGATTCCAAAACCAAAATACGAAAGCCTTAATATATTATCAAAAATTGACGTGCCATGGAGAACCAATTACTGGATTAGCCAAGACGTATCAAATAAATTTGACACTCGGGACCAGCGATATAACTTTATCGGTAATATCTTCGGCCGCGCTTACGTTAACAGGTTAGGCGAGAGATTGCTTTTCTTAATCTTAGATGCGGGGAATTTCCATAATCCAAAGGTTTGCTTTGGAGGTTCAGGATATAAAATTAGTGACTTCGCTGACACTCAACTAAAAGTTGGAAACAAGGTTTTTGTAGCTAAAACACTTTATGTTCAAAAAGAATCAGAAAATACGCTACTTGTTTACTGGATCTGCATTGATAAAAAGATTGTAAACTGGGGTGGACAAAAGATACTTGAATTCTGGAATACATTATTGAATAAAAAGAAAGCGGGATTAATGCTGCGGCTTGAAATCCCTACAACCGAAGGAAACATTCCAAACGCTCAAAGACTTGCCAATGAATTCCTCAACGAAATCGCTTCAAACATCAAACCCGACCAAGCCGAATACCTCTTTGGTAAATAGCATTTCTTAATTAGTATAATAATTCTGGATCCCTGCTTTCGCAGGGATGACAAACTATACTCCAAATCTTAACTGTTTTTTATGCCATCTAAGCGTCTTTTATGTCATTACCTGAACCTTGTCATTCCCAGAACCTTGTCATTCCCTGAACTTTGTCATTCCCTGAACTTTGTCATTCCCGCGAAAGCGGGAATCTACGCTATATCCTTATATAAATCTCTCCAATGGGAATTTCTTTTCTCAATCAACTCAATCTTCCAAACTCTTTTCCACTTTTTTATACATTTCTCACGAATAATCGCACTATTGATATCTTCCGCTATTTCATAGTAAACTAAATCGTGGACACGATATTTTTTAGTAAATCCTTCAATAATATCATTTTTATGTTCGTATACCCTTAACAACAAATTATTAGTAACCCCAGTATATAACGTACCTTTCTTTCCGCTTGCCATAATATATACATAATAACTTTTATCCATATCTGTCATTCCCGCGCCCTTCTGTCATTCCCGCGCCCTTCTGTCATTCCCGCAAAAGCGGGAATCTACGCTATATAGTGGATCCCTGCTTTCGCAGGGATGACAAGAGTTAATTTAACCCAAACCTTGGCTTAGGTGGCTCAGGTGGTGGCTCAAGCAGCTTCTTTATTGCTTCAAAGATTACTTGGATATCTGTTTCGTGCAGCTGATACTTTCTTTCTAATTCTTCCAACTTCTCTGCTAATTCTTTATGCGTAAGAAGCAACTCTCGAATTCTTACAAAAGCCCGCATTATAGCGATATTAACCTGAACCGCTCTTTCAGAATTAAGAACACTTGAAAGCATCGCTACTCCTTCTTGAGTAAAAACATACGGTGTGCTTGAAGAATGTTTTAATAGCTTAAACCGGTCACAATTTGTGACCAGTTCGTTTTTCTCTTTTTCTGATAAACTAAACATAAAATCTCCTGGGAAACGATTACGATTTCTCTTTACTGATTGATTCAATACCTTTGTTCCAATCCCATACAACTCCGCCAAGTCTCTATCCAGCATAACCTTTTTACCTCTTATCACTAAAATCTTCGCAGCTACTGCCTCAACAATCAATTCTTTTCCCATATTTTCTTCCTCCTTATGCCCAGCAAGGGCACACTGGCGCAAATCCGATAAGCGCCAGGTGCTACAACAATAGACGAAGAAACTTGCAAAATCTAACACAAAAAAAGCAAAAAAAAGCGGAGAGAATTTCTTCTCTCCGCTAATATTTCATTCCCGCGAACGCGGGAATCTACGCTATTTAGTGGATCCCTGCTTTCGCAGGGATGACAACTTCTACAGGGATGACAGTTGTATTAAGCTTTCTTTCTTTTAATACGTGAACCTACAGCTAAAGCTCCACTACCTAACAAAAACAACGCCGAGCTAATTGGCTCTGGAGTTGTTACTACATTTGCATCATGTGAAGGTGGATTAAAATACCAGCCGTTTTGATTATTTTCATCAGAGCTTCCATAAGCATCAAAATGGAATTTTAAACCTGAATTAATGAAATCGGTGATTGAAACCGGTATTCCAATCGTTGTACCAGCAGCTACATCACCAATGGTATATTCTGTCCATTTTGCTGTCCCCTCTGGCCAAAAGATACTATGTGGAGGCAAATAAGTGTGACTTCCTGTATTAGTAAAGCTGGAATAATAATATGGTGTGGTATTAACAGTTAATTTCCAAGGCTCTGTTGGAGATGAAGTCCCCGGAATAGACAAAACAAGATGTGCATCAAAAATAGTAGCGTCGGCAGTATTCTGGAAATTTAGAGTAAAACTCGGATTATGAGTTAGGTCACTTTCTTCTAGCCAAGGGTCACTTGAAATACCGACTTCCTCAGCTCCCGGAATACTTAACCAAATCTTAGCCTTACCACCGTTATTATCAGGAGGAGTTGCCCAAGCTGAACCAGCAACAAAAAACAAACATACAAGCGTTAAAAATAGTTTTTTCATCTTACACCTCTTCGTTTTCTTAATCCAACTAATGCGGCTCCGCCTAACAAAAACAACGCACTGCTAATCGGTTCAGGAGTTGCGGTAATTTTAGTCGTAAAAAATCTCTGGCAATATAAATCATTTCCGCCATTTGTCCAAATCCATTTAGCATTATTATCAATATTAGGATAATCTATGTTCCATTTTCCACCATAACCCTGCCCATCATAGGCAAGCTCATCTATAACTCCAAAATTATGAAAATCAAATTGCTCAAGGCGCACTGTCCAATCAGTTGCGTTGGACAATAAATATTGCGTTCCATTTGCAAACTTAAACCCGCTGCCAGACAATGTAAAATCGCCAATAAAGCCAGCTAAATTAGTTATAGTAGCAGCACCCAAAACAGTCAAATAATAATCGTGTCCCGGAGTAAGCTGTGTGCTGAAATGAGTTTGAGCGGAATCAGGATCGGGATTAGCGCTTGAACCGCCGGTTATTAATTGAGCATTCAAGAAATTGGCATCCGTATCATTAATCCAGACGGTAAATTGCCTATCAACAACTACATCCCCTGATAATGTTACTGTAGAAGCATAAACTGGAGTAAATACGACGAGGGAAATCAATGCAACTAAAAATAATTTAAATTTCATTGGAACCTCTTTGTTTCGGGTTATCAATTTAGAATTACGAAAATCCCGGAAGGATATTTCAACTTTATTATACTAAATCTGACGTACCTGTCAACACTTTTTTAATCTATTTATAAACGAATTTATAAATCAAATTAGGAAGGAATATCCCTCGCTGTCATTCCCGCAGAAGCGGGAATCTACGCTATATAGTGGATCCCTGCTTTCGCAGGGATGACAACTTCTACAGGGATGACAACTTCTACAGGGATGACAACTCCTGCAGGGATGACAAATAGTTAAACCTTCTTTTTTAACCTCACCCCAATCGCCAGCGCCCCGCTTCCTAACAAAAATAACGCACTGCTTATCGGCTCAGGCGTAGCTTTAACAGATAAATATGCAGATGGAGGATATTCTAACGATCTAAATGCTACAAAAGGCTGCCCAGGAGCAAGAATATCCTGCTCCTCTTTCCTTATATTAAAACCAACATAACTTTTACCAGAGCTAATTAAATCATGAACAACAGAAGTAACATCATAATTAAGCGTAGATTGATCATTGAATGTAATTGAACCAATGATGTTGCCGCGGGCGTAATCATCAAAGTCTAAGTATCCATCGCCAGCATAAGAATAGATACCTAACGTGTATGGAAAAGGCCCAAGGCACTCTTCAACCGTTAAATTCAGGCTTGCAGCAATAAATGAATTTTCAATACTTGAAAGAGGAAATTCAAAAAGCGCTCGTGAAGCAGAACCATTCATATTCATTGCCTGCGGATAACCAGTTGAATTTATATAATCCCCTTGCCCGTCAAACAGATTTGGATATTTACCATCAAAAACAGTTCCATCAACCACTGGCGAAACATCAAAAGCCTGTGCATGCAATATAGGTAAAAATATTAAACTACAAAATAATACTGCTATATTTAGAATTCTTGAATTCATATTTATCCTTGTTTTCTTTTTCGTAATTTACGCGCTGCAAACAATCCGCTTCCCAATAAAAATAACGCACTGCTTACCGGCTCGGGAGTAACTGAAACATTAAAATTATCAAAATAAGCTTTACTTGTTCCACCTTCCAAACCAAAACCTGCGCCGAAAGTTTCTGCGGCAAGTAAAATCTTAAAGTCAGTTATATCCGGATATTGCACCTTAAAATCAGTTACTGTATCTTGGACCAAATCACCTTCTTGATCAACAATAGTATTCCCCGAAAGATCAGTAATCCTCATTGTTAAAGTTCCACTTCCAGAAGCATCATAATCATACCAAATAGTGCCATCCGTTTCACTTCCTAATCTGGGATAAAGATAACCATTTCCGCTTCCACCTTCTAAAATATAATTAGCAAATGTAGTCTGGCCTTTATTTACTTCTGGCCCGGCGCAGAAAATATATGCAGGACTTTCTAAATCACTCGGCCAAAATGCCAGCCCCATCCACAAATCGCTATCTTTGGTTGTCAAGGGGTTAAAATGAAAATCAGTTCTTGCCGAGAAATTATTATCTAATCCAAATGAAGACTGAGACCTTATCAATGACAAAGCAGTCTCGTATGTCTTGCTCCAGCCATTTTCATAGCCCGAAGGATTGACGAATTCAAAATGTCCATTTTGATCAACAGAATACAATCTCTCAGGTGTGCTCCCGCCGTAAAAACCATCCTCCCAAACCGCGGAATTAAAGAGATTATCATTAAAATCATCCGACCAGCCGCTTGTTGCCATTGCCGTTGCAGGTAAAACAAATAAACCGCACAATATTAAACCAAAAACAAATCTTTTCACTGTTCCTCCCTTAGTTGATTGAAAAAGTATTTATAAAGTTTTTTAATAATTCAAAAGTTATTATAAGAATTTACTGCTCAGTGTCAAGAAAATATTTTTTTCTGTCATTCCCGCACCCTTCTGTCATTCCTGCATCCCATCTGTCATTCCCGCGAAAGCGGGAATCCATCTTGAAGTCACAATTTGTGACCTCAAGAATGAAACCCTATCTTAGGCTTCTCTGGTACCGAAGACGTAGTCATAAGCTGCTTGATAACCTCGAGTATCATCTGAACATCTTTCTCGTGTAAGTTATACTTTCTCTCTAGTTCTTCAAGCTTTTGCGCTAATTCTTTGTGTGTCAATAAAAACTCCCGCAGCTTAACAAATGCACGCATAATCGCAATATTAACCTGAATAGCCTTATCTGAATTTAATACAGTAGAAAGCATTGCCACACCCTGCTCAGTAAATACATAAGGAAGATATTTGATATTTCTCCCTCTTGTTATTGTAATAACTTCTTTATCTTCAATATGTTCGTTCAAGGTCGCAATTTGCGACCTTGAAACTCCTACCTCCTCTTTATTCAACTGGAACATAAAATCTGCTGGGAATCTTTTTGCATTTCTTTTTACCTGCTCATTAAGTCTTTTTACCGACACCCCATACAACTCCGCCAAGTCCCTATCCAGCATCACTTTTCTTCCTCGTATAAACAGAATCTTTGTCGCCACCACCTCTGCACTAACTATGTCTTTTGTCATAATAATTCCTCCTTATACACCAATAGACGTAAAAACAACCAAAATCTAACTAACTTTTTTATGAAGGGACTGGTCCCGACTGTCATTCCCGCCCCTTCTGTCATTCCCGCCCCTTCTGTCATTCCCGCGAAAGCGGGAATCTACGCTATTTCATTTTAACCCAATCTATGTTATAATCCTCTCCATGAAACTTAAAACAACCCTACTTCTAACTCTTCTAGCGCTTCTACTCCCAGTCCTCACAACCGCCTCTGATACAGACGAATGGTATCCTTACGTCATTCCTGAAAAATTAGACCAAAACTCACCCCTTAATATAGGTAAGCTCGTCTTAGACGCCCCTGCAGGTAAACATGGCTTTGTTAAGGTAAAAGAAGGACATTTTTATTTTGAAGATGGTACTAGGGCAAAATTTTGGGGGACAAACCTTTGTTTTGATGCAAACTTTCCTACTAAAGAACAAGCAAAAATATTAGCCGACCGCATCGCCTATTTTGGCTTTAATGCTGTGCGCCTGCATCATATGGATTTTTACTTTGAACCTCGGGGGATTTTCGAAGACGTCTGCCCTGCCTTTAAAGACCCACAAATGAAAAAAACAGACGTCTTAAGCAAAAAACAGTTAGAAAAACTTGATTATTTTATTTACCTATTGAAACAACGAGGAATTTACATTGATATGAATTTATTGGTTGCTCGCCACTTTACTGAAGCTGATGGCGTGGTTGATGCGGCAATGTTAGGCATGGCTGCAAAACCATATTCAATGTTTGACAAAAAGTTAATTGAGTTACAGAAAAAATACGCCAAAGATTTACTCACTCACTACAATCCTTACACCAAACTACGCTACTGTGATGATCCTGCAGTTGCGCTTGTGGAGATTATTAATGAAACTACTCTTTCTAAAAAGGATCCAAAAACAATGCCAGATTATTATAAGAATCAACTAACTCAAACAACAGAATCTACAGATAACATTGAAAAGAGATATTACACTGAAATAATGAAATCCTTAAAAAAAGATATCGGAGTAAAATGCCCTATTACTGGATCTCAATATTCCAGCACAAATGCATTAGAACCCTGCGACTTTATTGACAAACACGCATATTGGGATCATCCCAAATTTCCCAACAAACCTTGGGATAAAAATGATTTCCGAATCCATAACAAATCTGCTCTTCTTGATAAAAAACTTGGCATTATTAAACTATTAATTGAGAAATCGCCTTGTAACTTGAAACCTGAAACTTGCAACCGTAAACCCTACACAGTTACTGAATGGAATCATTGCTACCCTAACCAATACGCTTATGAAACACCAATTATCTTAGCATCTGAAGCCCTAAGAAACAATTGGGATGGATTATTTCAATTTAATTTTAGTGGAGGATGGAAACTTGAACCGGATTTTACTAAAATTGAAAGTCATTTCAACACTATTGCTAACCCCCAACAATTAATCCTGAACTCATTAAGCAGTTTAATTTTTCTTAAAAATGAAGAAAATGAAACTTCTCTTAATAATGGAGCATATACTATCAATTCTCCTGATTTAAACGCTATCATCGGCTTTATAAAAGATAAACCTCAAGCACTTGGTCCCTTCACTATAACCACTGATCAAGATGGCGTAGTTGCACTTCTTAAGAATAATAATCAATATATATTATTTGCGATAAGCGAAGTAAAGAATACTGATTCTGGATGGAACAAAGAAGGAAAATTTAACTGGGGCAAACCACCTGTGCTTCTTAAACGAATCAACGTTACAGTTCAATACAACGGTAAAACCATTCCTACAGATTTCTCAAAATCTCCCTATTGCGTAATTCCTACAATAACTGACACACAATAATGTCATTCCCGCGTCCCTTTTGTCATTCCCGCGAAAGCGGGAATCTACGCTATTTCTTCCCAACCTTCTGCTTCAACACCAACCAAAAAAACTGCATATCATCAATTAAATATCGTTTCCAAAGCCTTTTAGGCTCCATAAGAATACGCCAAAACCACTCAAAACCAACTTTCCTCATCCACAAAGGAGCCCTTTTAACAACTCCTGCCTCAAAATCAAAACTCGCTCCTATCCCTATCGACAAAGGAACTTTGTATTCATCTCTATACCTATAAATCCATTTTTCTTGCTTAGGAGTCCCTAAACCTACAAATAAAATATCCGGTTGAACCTCTTTAATCAATTCAATAACTTGCCTATTCTCGACTTCATCTTTTTCAAACCCAAAAGATGGACAATGCGCTCTTACAATATTTATCCCACGGTATCTATTCTTAAAAGCCTTCTCCACGCTTTCAACTGATCCCAGCCTGCCACCTAAAAAGAAAATTCTCAGTCCTTTATCGCTTGCTACTTCGCATAATTTTGGTAAAAGATCTGAACCGGATATCTTCTCTTTTATTCCTTTCCCAAGAAATTTAGATAGCCAAATAATCGGCATTCCGTCAGTCAAAACCAATGCAGCATTATCGTAAACCATTTTTAAATCAGAATCTCTCTGCAACTGCATTAAATGATCAACATTAGGAGTTACAATAAAATGATACTTATCTTTACAAAAAGATAAACTAATACTTTCCTCTATGGCCTCAATAAAAGTAACATTATCTATTTTTGCTCCACAGATATCTATTTTCATTAATTTCTACTAAATTTGTATTTAATAACTAAAATAAATAACTTAAATCCATCAATAATATATCGCTTAAACATCCTTTTAGGTTCAATAATTATGCGCCACAGCCATTCGAGGTGTATCAAACGCATGAATTTGGGAGCACGTGGGATGGTTCCAGACAAAAAATCCAATAATGCACCCACACCTAAACATAATCTAGGATTTAAATGTTCTCTATTTCTTGCAATCCATTTCTCTTGCAATGGTACACCCATAGCAACAAAGAGAACATCTGCTCCAGAAGAATTTATCTTCTCAATAACTTGATTATCATCCTTAAAATATCCTGAATGAGTCCCAACAATGGTAATATTGGGAATTTTCTTACGCATATTGTCTGCTGCTTTTTTTGCAACCCCTTCCTTACCACCAAGGAAGAAAATTTTATATCTAAATTCGGTTAATTTTTCCATTAAAACTGGACAGAAATCTGTTCCATTACAATTATCCAGCATTTTCTTGCCAAAAAACCAAATGATAAGTCGTAAACCTACGCCATCAGGGAGAACCATGTCAGCGTTATTAAGCACATTAATATACTCATTATCTGTAAAAGATTTATAAACACAATCTGAATTCAAAAAGAAAACGGTTGACCTTTTTTTCAGCTTTATGAAATTCATCACCGAATCAATGGCTTCCGAAAAATGTAAAATATTGCAATTTAGCAAAATAAATTTTACCATCATTTTATGTTCGCCATCCTGAAATAAATTTAAAAAACTTTGGAGAGAATTTTTGGATTAAAAATCCAAAAATCAAACAAATAGATATTGTAAAAATTATGTTTAAACAAAACAATAAAAATAAATCTAAACTACAAGTAGGTAAGTATAATCTAAATAAAAGCTTGCGCATTATTGTCATGATTGGTTCATGTGTAGCAAATATAAAAAATGAAAAAAACGAAAGTTTTCTCAATAGGCCAACGTCTTTCAACCCACTATTCATCAAATTCAAGAAAAAAAGAACCCAAATTATAACAAACAAATTATGTAAGATTCGGCTAAAACCAAACTTACCAAAAATTGCTATTAAATGAGCCTCAAACAAAGCAGAAACAACACTTAAAAACAATATCTGTTTCTTAAACCTTAGAATTTTTTTAAAATCGAATTTGCTTATAGTTAAATAACCTCCTACCGCGAAAAAAAATAGTGGCGTAAAATGCCCAAAACCACTAAGAAACAATCTAAAAGGAATAGCCACTCTCGATAACCATAGTATTCCTAGAATAATAAGTGTAATCCTAGAGAAATTCTTTAATAAGTACTGTAGAATAGGAGCAATTAATACACACAAGAATAAATCCCTAAGAAACCAGAATTGGGAAACAAACGGCCATCTAGTAATACCAAGAATAGCATTTATAATAGAAAATATATTTGCATCCGGTAGCTTCCAATGACCTTGAGTAAAAAAATTACTGAGGCATGGTGTTTTATTGCAAAAATAAAGAAAAATAAGGATAATCGAGTTCCAGAATACTAAAGGAACTATAATGGTAGAAACGCGTGATCTAAGCTTTCTAAAATAATCATCTTTTGTTAAATAATTTCTAAAAAAAAGTAACCCTGAAATAATAAAGAAAACTGGAACTGCAGCCCTAACTACAGTATTAGTTATTAACGCAACCAAATATAAAAGCCAATAATCTTGTTGAAACGAATATGTAACATCAGAAAATCTAATTTTAAAATTGTTAGAATGAATTAACACTATACAAATAATAAGTAAAAACTTCAAAACATTTATATTCCATAAATATTCAGTCTCGGGTGAATGATCAAATTTATTTTTCATTCTTAATTATTTAGCTTTTCATATAAGTCATTCAAAACTTTTTCTGGAACAAATTCAGCAATTGAAGACACACAATTCACTTTCGAATACCTTTCTCTATTTATCACTACTTTATTAATACTATTTGTCAATTCTTCAACAGTCCCTGAATAAGCAATCTCTCCTGAGAAACCCGCTGTTATTACTCTCTCGACCTCTCCTACGCAAGTTGAGACTACTGGTAACCCAGAACCTAATGCCTCTAAAACACTAATTGGCATACCTTCAAAGTTACTTGTTAAGACAAAAACATCGGAAGCCCTATAAAAATCCGCAACAATCATTTGCGTCAAATTTCCTAGTAAATAAACACAGTTTCTTAAATTATGCTTATCAACGTAGCACTCTAATTGACCACGTAAATTTCCATCTCCTACTATAATAAGTACTGCATTATCATTTTTTTCTCTAAATTCAAGGAAGGTTTCTACCAATTTCATAGGGGCCTTTTGAAGCTGAAGCCTACCAACAAATAAAACCCAAGGACCATTACTAGTTATAATTTTAAACTCCTTTTCCAAACGGTTCTTTATTAATTCGCTTTTTTCAACGTTCAATGGAAAAAATACTTTACTATCTACCCAAGTAGGAATAAATTTCATTTTATTCTTTAGTTTAGGGTATCGTTTATTATAGAAGTTTAAACTATTTATATTAACTGAAAAAATGAAATTAAACTTATCTAAAATTATACTTTCCAAAAAGTAATAAAGTTTAGGAAAATTACTCCACAAAACCTCACTATTGCCTTTTTTAAGTTGCTTTAACATATCATTATGGATAACAAAAACTTTTTTTGACTTCCATTTCAAAAATAAAATTGCTGGTTCAATTCTATTAAAGAATAATACCGATTTTGGAATAAGCTTTAAATGGAAAAGTAGAAAAAGAGTAAAACGTAATGACAAAGGAACTAATGATTTAATATTTTCGTTTTCTTCAATAAATAATGGATAAAAATAAATACTTTTACCATCAAGCTCAATTTTTTGTAGAATCCTAACTTTTCGTATATTATTATCTGAAGTAACACCAATGTAAAAAAACGTAAAATTCGATGGTGCATATTTTATTATGCCTTTAATAAAAGACTCAACCCCACCAACCTTAGGACCCAAAGGGTCAGCAGGATGAATAACTGTAACAATATTTCTATTATTTAATTGCGGAAATCTCATTAAATATCCTTGGAATTTGAATTTTCCAATTCAAAATATTAAAGTTTTCGTTAACCCTACAAAATCCCTTTTCACCCATAACTTTCCTTAACTCATCGTTCTTTAATATATTTGATAACCTTGAAGAAAACAATTCAACATCTCCAAAAGGCACCAAATATCCGGTTTCATTATCCTTAATAATTTCTGCAGGTCCACCGTTATTAAAAGACACGACAGGCAAAGAATAGCTCATGCCTTCTATAATACAATTTCCAAATGGCTCATTAAAAGAAGTTAACATTAAAACATCAGCTACCAACAAAAACTCTTCAATATTATTAACATGACCGGGCATCATAACATTATCTTGAAGATTAAGATTATCAACAAGTTTTAGAAAGAATTCTCTTAACTCGCCATTTCCAAGGAAAACAAAACAAACATCTTTTCTTTGCAACAAAATCCTTTTCAATATTTCAATTGCTAAATCGTATCTTTTTTCACTTCTAAATGCTGCAATCATCAAAACAATATATTTAAAATTCTCTAAGTTCAATTTTAATTTCAACAAATTCTTTTCTGTTTTATCAAGATTTGTCATTTTTTTAACTTCAATACTATTTTGCAAAATAAATATTCTCTTGTTTCTTGGTAAAGTTTTCGCGGTAAATTCAGAATTAGCTATAAAAAAATCAACGAATAAATGATAAAATATTTTTTTAAGAAACCAAAACTTACTATGTAGAGATGCCCATCTTTCATACCAAATAACTTTTACTCCAAAAATTTTCGAAAACATTGCAGCATAAAAACGTTCTAGCCCAAACTGAACAATTACACAATCAATCTTATAATTTTTTATAATTTCTTTAAATATAAAATAATCTTTTATTAAATTGAATTTATATAACTTTTTAGTAACAAAAGTTATCTTACATTTCTTAAGCTCAGTAACATAAACAGGTTCATTCAAAGAGCCTACATTAATACTGTTTTTGTATACATTGAAACAAGAACGTACATCTTGAACCAGCCAAACAACAGAATAACCCTCCTCCTGCAAAATCTCAGTCAAATGAAAAGAAAGTTTTTCAACAGTTGAAAAAGTATCACTTAAAAAACCAGGTATCAATAAGACATTTTTCATCTCTTAATAATCCCTATCTCTTTATAAAAATTTAGAGTTTTGGTAGCTACTTCAATCCATGACAACTCATTTTTAGTCATATGAAAAGAATTCTTACCCATAAGAAGTCTTTTTTCTTTGTTTTTAATCAAAAAAATCACTTTTTCTGCCAAAGAATTAATATCGCGAGGAGAAATAATAAAACCAGTAACTCCATCTTTAACTACTTCCGGAAGACTCCCTACGCTTGTAGCTATAACAGGTTTTTTAAAAGCGTAAGCAATCGGGACAATTCCACTTTGAGAAGCTTCAATATAAGGCAAAACAACTAAACAGCATTTCTGAAAGAGTTGAGAGACTTTATTATTATCTATATAAGAATTTATTATTTCAAAGCTTGTTCTGTTTACAATTAGCTTTTCATACTCCTTAAGCAATTCTCCTTCACCAGCTATACAAATCTTAATATTTGGAATTTCTTTTTTTATCAACGGTTCTGCTTTAATTAAATATTGGAGCCCTTTGTATTCGAGAATCCTACCAAAAAAAAGAACTGTTGCTTCCTCCTCTTCAATAAGCTGATTATCAATCCTACTAAAAATTGAGAATTCGCCATGCGGAATTACTGCAACTTTTTTTAAATCTGCCTTATATTTACGTATAAACTCATCTTTTATCTTATTTCCATGGACAATAAATCCATCGGCAAACCTAATTATTCTTTCCCTTAAAGGCAAAATAGATGTCATCTTATCTCCTTCATGCGGAGTAACATCATGTATAGTTACAATTAATTTACTTTGTTTATTAAGCAGAGGAAGAAGAAAATTAAACCATACATTTCCACCTTGAACATGAATAATACTGGGTTTCAATTTATTAAGCTTTAAAAAAACACCGCTTATTACAAAGAAATTTATAGGATTACTCATTCTCCGATATTTAAAAGTTTTTAGCTTCAATAAACTGCTAATCTGACTAGAATATTTACACGCTAATCTTTCAGGTACAAACAAGACTATTTCAGTCCCTTCCAAATCAGCTAAAGCATTAGCTAATTCAATAGTATACTCAATATACCAAAAAGCTACCAATGCCACTTTCATGAAAAATCCTCAATTAATCTCAAAAGTTTAAATCTTAACTTAGCTAGTATTCTAAAATATATATTTCCAAAATAATTTAGTAAAAAATACTTGAAAAAAACATTTTTTGACAAAAAATTATTAGACAAAATTAATGAATTATACCCCAAACTTGAATCAATATTTAAGAACTTTTTGTATTCACCTAAGAGAAAGGCTTTGCGCCATCCGTATGCACCAGTTTTGAATTTTACCTTTTCTAACTGAGAACGCAAAACTTCTTTTTTCTCGATATGATTTAAATAAATACACCCATTTTCAACACATTTATCTAACAACTGTGACCCTTTAGACGTTCGGGCGATACCAATTGAAGTACCTTGATTATCTTCGCTAAATCGTGGCAACCAAGCATCTCCTATTGAAATATCACCTTCTCGTCCAAATAAATCATCACAAACAAAACAGTAATCAGAAATAAAATAATAATTAGCAAAATATTTATTCCAATACTCTTTTGAAGGCAAAAATCTATCCTGTCCAGAGCAAGAAATAGACATTCCTCCCGGCCAGCCCCTGCCCCTATAATCTAACTTTTTTACCGATTCTTTTTTGATTTTATATTTATCCAAAATAAAATCGGTTCCTTTAAAATTAGGAACGTTTCCACAAAAAATCGTAATAACGTATTTAATTTTAGTATGTAGTTCGGGCAGAAATTCCATTGCTTTTTTTAGTCCCTTTACGTGACACGGTAAACCTATATAAAGACAATCCTCACTTTTCCTCTTAGCAATCTCTTTAAGAATTACATTTAAAGAGACAGGGCAATATTTTGCGCCCTTATTTTTCATAATATCCTTTACTGTAGTACTTAGCGTGGCTCGATACCGCAATGGATTATCTTCATTTGGAATAACATTAACAACGCTACTTACGATTCCTTGTTCAAGACAAAAACTACTTATAGCTGTAGCTAATCCTCCAGAAGTTGATTCAATCCGTAAATGATAATTTGCTGAGCATCCGTAAAAACAATACTGCATAGAACCAAAAAAATCATTAGGGTTTTCAATTCCTTTTAAGAGCGAATTCTGAGGGCAAATATTTAGACATAGACCACACTCTGAACAAATAGATTCATCAATTTTAGGAAGATTGATTCCCTGCTCAAAATCTTCCTTTATTTGAATAGCATCGAGTGGACACACACTGTAACAAGTACCACAACCAGTACAAATTCTTTTTTTTGTAATCTTATCTAAAATACTCATTTAAAAATTCCCATATTCTCAAAAATATGACTGATATTCTCTAAAGCTCTTCCTTTTTGAGTAGCTGCATTTTTTTTTAAAGAATAAGTAATGTTTTGGTAATCATTTTCAACTTGTTCCACCAAAATTAAAGTTTTTTTCATAACCTCGCTTAAATTATTTTCTCTTATGTTTACAATATATTGAGATAGACCCATTTTATCTCCTATTAACCCCTCAAATTTATCGTTATATGACCAACAAATAACTGGAACTCCCGAACTAATTGCTGCAACTGCGGCATGCATACGAAAAGTAATTAAAAAATGCAACCTTGCAATTATGCCTTTCAAAATTGCTCCATTATAATATTCTGGTAACAACGTAATATCGTTTTTATTTTTAACAGCTTTATAGATTTCTTTACAGACTTCTAGATCATCATTATCTACAGAAGAAATTACATGAGGAATCAATAAAACTTTAAACTTGTAATTCTCAATTAGAATATCAATGACACCAGCAACGGAACGTATATACTCTTTTTTCATATCTGCATTACTAGCATTATCAGGAAACCATTTATATACTATAGCGCTAGGAGACAAACCAATTAACTTGGAGTTTGGTAAAATAACATTCTTAAATAAAACATTTTCCGCTCCCTCAATATCAGGTTCCAATAATAAAGCATTATCGGTTCCCAAAACTAAATTTTTTCTTAAAAACTTGTGTCTAATCATATAGTCGAAACTTCTTTCTTCTCTTAACACAATTACATTTGCTTTAGACAATATAAAACGAGTTAAAAATAAATTGATTCTTCCTTTGATAGGACCGATAGTTTGACCCAGTAGAATAATTTTCTTTTTAGCAATCATTCCACAAAAAAGAGAATAAAGACGCAGATACAAAGATAAAACCGTATAATCTGTACTAATACCATCACCACTTAAATCAACAATAATATCACAATCATTATAAGCGTTTAGTGATTCATGTTTTGATTTCATCTTAACAAAGCGAGAAAATACGAGAAAAACAATATTCCAAATTACGCTTCTAATAAAAACTAACTTATTTTTCTTTTGACCTACCCAATAATCGTTTAAGAAATTTATTTTCTTATTTTTTATAATTTTTTTGCATTCCTCTTTCTTATTTGTAAGCACATTAAGTTCAAAATCACAAAAATTATTCGAAATCCCTTCATAAACTCCAAGTAACATTGCAAACTCGCCGTTATTGAAAATATTACCTGTTCCAGTTATTAGTATTTTCTTCATTATAAATTATTTTTTTTAATCGAGATAAGCTTAAAAACTGCAGCACTAAATAAGCATAAAAACCCAGAAAAAACGAGCGTAAGCCGAAATCCCCACCCTATTAAACCGTGCAACCAACAACACGCTATGCCTATCCCAATCGAACGAGAAAGTAACCATATTGTAGAATCATTACTAAAAGGAAACTTGAAATACGCAAAAATTGTTCTCAAAAGAAAAAGCAAAAACATCAAAAACCCTAATAAACCGGCTTCTGCAGCGTATAGTAAATATATATTGTGAACCGGATCGGGGATCCTAACTGAAACCCTATCTGAAGTAGTATCATACTTGGGTGCCACAAGAACATAATTATTCATCCCTACACCTAAAATTGGATTATGAGCTATAATATTGAAAGCGACAGAATACATTTTTGGCCTAGCAGAAATTGATCCCAAATCGTTATTAAAACGACTAATAATCCTCTTTCCACCTAAAGAAACTGATAAAATAACTGCAAAGAAACAAATCAATAATACAAATTTTGGCAAAGCGATTTTGAAAGAACGTTGTATAATAATTAAAAAAATAAAGTAGAATAAACCAATCGAAGTAAACAAGATACCCGCGCGCGAAACGGTAAGAATTAAAGCAAAGCAACCAAGAATAAAAGAAACAAAAGAAATAACTCTCCATTTTCTTTTTTCGTAAATCATTGAGGCAAAAGCTATAGGAATAACCAAAGAAGAAAACTTTGCAAAACCACTTGAATGACCAAATGTACCTGAGGGTCTAAAAATATCTCCAACTACATCAAAAATGTGTACGCCAGCAGGAATTCTAAAAACCGGATGACCAACTAAGAACTCAATTAAAATAAAACAAGATTGCAATATAAAGGCAATTAATAAGTTTCTTATAACAAATTTTAAATCATTAAATTCATCAAATAAGATTATAGCCAATAAAAATAACCAAATAACTCTAAAAGTATCGATAATTTCAAGCCAAGGCAAAGTCTTATTAACAGCAGGAATCAAAGAAAGTAGTTCAAAAAAGGCAAGACCAAGTAATGGGATGATACCACCAAGCACAGAAGAAGAAAATATTTTCTTCTTCTTATAAAAATTACTTCGCGCCAAAACAAAAAAAGAAACAAATAAAAATAAAAAATCGCTTGTATATATAACTAGCCTGTGTTCAAAAAAATTAATAGGGAATCCTGGATTTATCATTAAATTAAATACAATTAGACCTAGAATCATATTCTTACTATGTTTAAAGAATAAAGCTATAAACAAAGGAATAAACAATATACCCATGAGAACAAATTGAAAATATTTAAAACGATAAAATAAAGCATTAAAAACAATATTACCAACGAACCAAGAAAATATAATAACGATAACGATATTCAAAAAATTATTTTTATTAATCATTTTCGAATGCGATTTGAGGTTTACCTTCAATAAATACTATTTGTTTAAAATATACCAAACTAAAAATATAAACTAACAATCCAAAAACAATTAGAATTACAAGCGTAAAAATGTTACTTTGTTTTAGAAAAAGCAAAACTATGGAAATCGATAAAACCATTACCAAGCTGCTTAAAAAGATTGATTTTAAAGAAGAAAAATACTTTCTCATTTTTAAGTTAATTAAGGGCAATGTAATATAATTAGTATAAAACGACCAAGCAACATTAAACAAAGTCAAAGTAAAAACAATCCAAAATATTCCGTTGGCTAAAGCAACGATAATAGAAGCAGCAGTTAACAAAGCATGTAATAAACCTAGCCTAAAATGGAGGCCTGCTCTACCTTTAGACAATCTAATATTACCGGTTAGTTGTCCTCCTATAGCCTGCGCTAATCCACTAAAACATAACAACTTAACTATAGGAGTGATAGCAATCCATTTATCTCCAAAAACTACTTTCACAAAAACATCTGTTAAAACAAATAATCCAAGCATTACTGGAAAAGCAAGAATTGAAACAGCTTTTAGTAAATGAAGATAACCTAAAATTAACTTTTTTGCATCATTTTGAACCTTTGAAAAAACGGGAAAAATAACTCTGGTAATAACACCAGAAACATTTTGCAAAGGTACTAACATAAGCTTATAGGCTAGCGAATAAAATCCTAAAGGACCATCGCCAAGAAATTTCCCTATTAAGAGGAAATCTAAATTACGAGCAAAATAATTTATTGAGTTAAATCCAACCATAAAAATACTAAATTTAGATATTTCTTTGAGCGCCATCCAAGAAAGAATAGCCCTTGGGCGCCAACTCGTAAGCAACCATAAAGAAAAACAATTTACCAAAGTAAAAACGAGAGATTGAATTACTAGACTCCAAACTCCATAACCTTTAAATGCCAATAATACCGCAAACAAACCAGATATTATTACTGAAACAAGATCGCGAATCATTAAACGTTTAAAATCAAGATTTTTAGTTAATATTGCTTGAGGAACGACCATTAAGGACGAAAACAAAAAATTAAAAGAAATTATTTTTATAATTAATGTTAACTCAGGCTTATTATAAAAAGCTGCTATAAATGGCGAACAAAGAATAAAAAATAAAGTTAATAAAATACCAAAAATAATATTTACCCAAAAAGATGAAGAAAGGTGAATCTCGGTAATTTCTTGTTTTTGAATTAGTGCGCTACTAATTCCAAATTCTGATATTACAGCTGCAAAACCTGTAAATACTGTTGCCATACCTAGCAATCCAAAATCACTTGGTACTAATAATCTTGCTAAAATAGCAGTAATGATTAGCTGAAAACCTTGTTTCGAAACTTGAGAAATACCAGCCCAAGTAATTCCTTGCACCGTTTTTTTTCTAATGCTCATTTTAAAAAAAATGAATTAATTTTGGTAGAGTTTATTCTAAACAAAATAACTTTGTTCTATACAATCTGTTTTAAAGTTTAACTCGTTTATTAATTTAGGATTATTTAAACTATCACAACATCAATATGAAATTTTTATATCTACCTTAACAAGCTTAATTAGATAAAACCAATTTTTTTTAAAATTTGTGAATTATTTCTTAAAATAACCCTAAGAAATTTTATTAATGACCAACTCAAAAAAATAATTATACATACCCTAGCAAATATGATTCCTAAATGAACAATAAAAGAATGATCTATACCTGGAAGAATTTTCTTTACTAAATTCATAAACAATAAATGTGTTAAGAAAATACCGAAAGATATTTGACCTAAATTCGAAACAATATTTTTTCGCATAAATGACTTTCTATAAATAATAAATAATAAAATTATACTATTCGCATATAAAAATGAAGAAATCTTTATCTGAGATAAAGCGATTTGCAACAATTTGAATTTAGAATTAATCAATTCTGCCTCTATGATTGAGCTCAAAAGAGTAATTATTAAAATAGTAAATAAAAAATACCTTAACCGCAAAAAGGGGTGTAGAATTAGTTCATCATTATTTATCCCAATATAAATCCCTAAAGAATAGAAAAATATCCATCCCATGAAAGGAACAGCATAATAAGGAAATGATATTTGAATATTTAGACTAGCTAGAAAATAGATTAAGATTATATAACTTAGGTTAATAAATAATGCTACCTTTAAAAGCAATTTATTATAATAGAGAAAGAAAATTAACCGAGTCAATAAAAACAATTGTATTAATACAGGAATAAAGTATAACTGACCTGAAGCCTTACCAAAGAATATCGAAGAACATATATACTTTAGTGAAATTGTATTCTTTCGAGCAAAGATCAACAAATAGAATGTAGTCCAAATTAAGTACGGAACAAAAACTCCACTTAAGCGTCTCTTTAATAAACTTAATTTAGGAGATATGGATTTTAACGAACTAAATCCCATCCAATACCCAGCCACCCATATAAAACCAGCAACTGCAAAATTAAAGACTTGTCTAAAAGCAATATCAAAATTAGCAAAGACATCAGAATTATTGCTACTATCAAAAGAATGAATACAAACCACAGAGATAATACAAATCCCTTTAAAAAAATCTAATGAAATATCTCTATCTTTCATGTTACGAATTCCTGATTTTACAGAAATAACAGTCACCTTTTATAATCATCCTCTAAGCGCTCAATATCATCTTCACCGAAATAATCGCCGGTTTGGATTTCAATAAATATTAAATCTGTGGAACCGATATTTTTAATACGATGCTCGCAATTACGGGGGATATCAATATATTGCCCGACTGAAAGCTTATGTACTACACCATTTATTTCAACTTGCGCTTCTCCATGATGAATGAACCAATGCTCTTCGCGCTTTTTATGCCTCTGAAGGCTAAGGCGGCAGCCCTTAGAAACAGTGATTTCCTTAACCTTGTGGTCTTCGCCGTTTAAAAGAACCTTATAATTGCCCCAAGGCCTCTCACCAATAGAAACTAAATATTCTCTTTGATATTCTTCCATAATTTATATATTCTGGATTCCCGCTTTCGCGGGAATGACATTATTAATAGATTCCCGCTTTCGCGGGAATGACAGCCGCTGCGGGAATGACAATAGAATAAAGACTTTACCGCGGAGGTTGAGCGGGCCTTGCAGCATTTCCCTGCTGAACTGGCTGACGCATATTTCTTCCCGATGGCTGATGCGAAAGTATCATAAACATAATGAATAAAGTAAAAATTATGCATAACGCGCTCAAAGAAACCATCGCTAAACCGATAATTTTGCCAATCTTTTGCAGTTGATTGCCGGGTTTATTAGCAAGATATAGAACTATGTAACCTAAGCCTAAGACAACTAACGAAAATAGTAACTGCGTAATGGTAAAGCCCATACAGCCTCCTTTATTAATAGATTCCCGCTTTCGCGGGAATGACACCGCTGCGGGAATGACACACTTACTGAATCCCTGCTTTCGCAGGGATGACATTATATCCGCTGATAGATTTTTTCAGGGATTGGGAATGTGCGATTATTAAGAATAACTCCCAATATATTAGCTTTCTTCTGCTCTAAAGGCACAATAGCAGCCTTAACAACCTGCCTTCTGGTCTTATTTTCATTAACCACAAGCACTGTTCCGTCAACATACGCAGAAAGCACAGCTGCATCTTTAAAGCTGATTAAATCCGAGCAGTCAATCAAAACTATCTCATACTTTTCTTTTACGTGTTTAATTAAATCCTGCATTGCCACAGAATCAAAGAATGTAATTGGATTAAGCTCTGTTTCGCCAGCGCTTAAAACATGAAATTTTGCGTTTAAAGCATGCACTGCTTTTTCAAACGTAACCTTCCCTTCAATTACATCAGTTAAGCCCGGGCCTTTTAGCGTTTTAGCCTTAACCCCAACTGAAGTAGTATTTCTCAAATTAGCGTCAATAATTAAAACTTTATGCCCTGCAGAATTAGACAAATACATCCCCATGTTATGGGCAATTGTTGATACGCCCTCTAACCGCAATGCCGAGGTTAAAAGAAGCGACTTAAAATTTCTATCTCTCATTATCAGATATATCTGCTCGGAGAGATTATTATAAGCACGCGCAAGCATTGCCTCTCTTTTTGTATTAACAATTGAAGATTTATGCTTTTTCAATCTTCTCGGGATAAACCCTAAGAATGGCAGGTTTAAATATCTCTCTACTTCAACAGCTGATTTAAAAGTCTGGTCCAGATATTCACAGGTAAACGCAAGCATGACTCCTAAGAAAACACTCATCACAAAAGCTAAAAGCAAAGTAGTGCTTTTTGGAAGCCCAACCGGCCTTAAAGGAACAGTTGCCTGCTCAATAATCTTTACTGATGCCGGGCCAATTGCTTCTACGTCTGGAAGCGGCTTTCCATCTAAATTCTTAATCATTCTTTCAATATTATCCTTAAGCTGGATAACTGACTGGTGCTTTTCGCCGTATTTAAGCTGCTGCTCAGCCATTTGCTGTTCAAGGTCAAAGATGACATATGAACGGCTGACAACGTTAGCAATGATTGCAGCTCCAACAGGGCTAAAATCCCTTGCGCTTAAGATAAACAGATTCGTGTCTCTTATCGGCTCAACATCTACATGCTGTTTTAAA
The DNA here is from genome assembly GCA_028715415.1 of Candidatus Omnitrophota bacterium. Lineage (NCBI taxonomy): Bacteria > Pseudomonadati > Candidatus Omnitrophota > Candidatus Omnitrophota bacterium. The sequence continues at coordinate 115,548 of JAQURX010000005.1, forward strand.
TCTTCAACAGCAATCCTATATAAAAAAGCCCTTCGCTGGTCTTCAGGCAAGTGCTTAAGTTTAGCGTTAAAGGCTTTTGCACTTAAAATAACATACGGCTTCTTTATCAAAGAACAAAAGTTCTTCTCATAATCTAATGGCCGCTGATACAGCCCGATTGCTTTAACCACGCGTTCCATTACCGGATTTGATTTCATAATTTCGCTTTGAGTAATTGTAATAGGTGTGTTACGGTCAAGCAGTAATTCCCGATAATAAGTAGCTTCCACCTGTTTTTCCGCAGACACTAACATCTTTACCTGAGACTGATATACAGGTGTTTTAAATATAAGCCCTACGATAACAGTCGCCGTTACTGTAATAATGGCTGTCAAAACCACCACAATATGGCGGAATATTATACGCAGGTAATCCCGCAGTGTTGTTTCGCTATAATTTTCCATTACATTCTCCTTTTAAATTTTAATTAAAATATGCCTTCTGAAACGACAATAATATCCCCCGGCTGGATAACAGGATCGGCCTTGGGGTTTCCTGACATTGCAGCACTAATATTTATTTTAACAGCGTCGTATCCGCTGCCATCTTTTTTCTGGCGCAAAATCTTAACTCGGCTGGATGAGCCGTATTTTGTAAACCCGCCTGCGAAAGATATAGCTTTAATAACAGTTGTGCTTTCATCTGCCAAATATGGGCCCGGACGGTTAACTTCTCCGTAAACAAAAAACTTTCTGCTGCGGGATTCTCTTAATGCAACAGAAACAATCGGGTATTTCATATATCCATCAGCAAGCCTCTTTTGAACTAAATCCTGAACCTGCGCTAAAGTTAAACCTTTAACTATAACATTACCGATATAAGGAAAATTAATTGAGCCATCGGAAGCAACGGTTACTGTATTTAACATCTGGTCAGGGGAAATTATAGATATATCAAGGACATCATCAACACCAGTAACATATTCAGTTGAAGCTGCTTCTTGCGGTTTTACAGCCTCAGCTACTGCAACAGGCGCTGCAGGCGCTTTAACCTCGCCTAAAGATTGCTCCGGCATGGTTAGAGCTTTTATTTTAGCTGGTGCCTCAAGAGTTGTTATTTGCGCAGGAGGAACCTGGCTGGTGATAGCTTGAGCAACCACAGGCTCCTTAGCCTTGGCTTCCTCGCGGACAATTACAGGCTCCTTAAGATTCTTTATTTTTTCTGCTACTGCATCCTTGGCAGGGGCTGTCCTGTCAGTTGGCGCTTGCGCGTTAATAGCTTTTGAAAAAACTAAAATCGTCAATAAAACCATAGTTAATACTAAGAACTTTCTCATCACATCCTCCTATTTTTAAAGGCTATTTAGCGCCTACGCCAAACACAACTACCGGCATTGTTTTAAAGAATATCTTAAGGTCAAGCCACAGCGACCAGTTATCTATATATTCCAAATCAAGTTTTACCCATCTATCAAATTCATTAATATTGTTTCTCCCGCTTGCCTGCCACAAACAAGTTAAACCCGGGCGCATGCTAAGCCTTCGCCTCTGCCACGTCTGGTATTCTTTAACCTCTTTGGGAAGCGGCGGACGCGGCCCAATCAAGCTCATATCGCCCTTAAATACATTCCAAAGCTGGGGAAATTCATCCAAACTAAATTTCCTTAAAAACTTTCCAATCGGAGTAACCCTCGGGTCATTTTTCATTTTAAAAACAGGGCCTTGCATTTCATTATGGATGCTTAACTCTTCCAATCTTTGCTCAGCATCCTTATACATTGTCCTGAATTTATATAGCGTAAACGTCCTGCCATTGATGCCGCATCTTTTCTGGTTAAAAAATACAGGGCCTTTTGAAGACAGCTTTATAATTATAGAAATTACTAATAAAAACGGGAATAGGACTATAATACCTACACCGGAAACTACAATATCAAAAATCCTCTTTATCAAAAGGTGCCAGACTTTATCAGGAGTTGATTCAAAAGTAAGCATTGGAAAGCCCTGAAGCTCTGTTTGTTTTGCTTTTGATAATTTAAGCTCAAAGTAATCAACAGCCACGCTTACTTTTAACCCCAGGTTCTCGCAATAAAGCATTATCTCTTCAATTTCATCCAACCAAGACCTCGGAGTGATAAAGACTACTTCATCAACTACATGCTTTTTTAATATCTCAGGGATATTCTCAAAAGAACCGATAATTTTACAACCAGAAACTTCCTGCCCGATTTTTTCTTTGTCTTTATCAATTAAGCCCAAAATTATTAAGCCCCATTCATCACGCTCTTTAACCAAATCAATAAAATGCTGAGCGCGTTTACCTGTCCCCACAACCAGCATATTCCTTGTGTTAAAACCTTTTTTTCTAATTGATCTAAAAAACAACACTAACAGAATCTTCTCCGCGCTAACAAGGATTGTGGAGAATATTACAATTGAAAGGATAAAAATCCTGCTTATATGGGGAATTTTAAAAACATACGTTATTCCAGCAAATATTAAAAAACCAACGATAGTAGCTTTATAAACGTTAGAAACGACCTCATAGATTGACTTGGTGCGGATTGATTTATACACACCGAATTTATACAATAACCAGCTTAAAACTAAAGTTATAATGGGAAGAAGCCAAAGAAGATCATCAATCTTCCCTTTATAGATGGCTTGCCCTCTAACAAGATAAGCAATAAAGAAAGCCGCGATAATTAAAAAATAATCGCAGATAATAATTAAATAAGTTAGAACTTTGTTGTGTTCCTTAAGCATCCTAAAATTCCATCCTCAAACCACAAGTAACAGCAGTTCTGATATATTCTCTTGTTGGAACATTTGAACTTGTATCTGAATAGGTATAATTTAGAGTGGCTTTTAAATTTTTAGTTAAGTCGTAAGTTAAGCCTGCAGCAGCACCCACCATTTTATCCGTTGTTTTGGTTGACTCATATTTTCCATTGCCATAAAAAGCAGTAATTGCTGTTCCGAGCCTGCGGGTAAGCTGGCGGCTAAAATTAAGCGAACATCTCCAGGAATCAAGAATCTCCTTCGTATATGAATTAGTGTCGTAAAGCTTGGTAAAAGTAAAGGTGTTTGTGGTTGCTTCATCTATTTCATTCGTCAAAGACAGGAAAATATTCGCTCTTGTGTACTTTGTCCCATCGTAACCCTTAATAAAATCAATCCCCGGCCTTAAATCAGCGTAAAGCTGCCTTGTAAAATACTGCCTTAACGCAGGCGCAATTGTATTCTTGCTGGACTTTGGCCCATTTTTAAACTTTCTTTGAGAATAATCATAGTTCATGTAAACAATTGAAGAAGAATTAATGGCATAGTTAAGCCCCAGCCCACCTGAATTAAGATATGAATCAGAGATTGAATCCGTAGAATAGGTATACATATTATTTGAATACCTGACGTCTAAGTTAAGCTGCTTTGAAATATCGCGAAGATAATCAAAATTAATAGCGTTATTATAAAAACTATACCTTCCATCAAGCCTGCCGAATTCGTCTTCAAAACTGCGCGGCTCAAATGAATGATAAAAACTATCGGCTAAAGTTATCCTTTCATTTTTAGAAAGCTCCAAGAGGTAATTACCCCTTGCTCTTTCTGAAGTATTATCAAAATTATGGTTTTTTACATAAAACTGGTGGGTTACATCTGCGCCTAATGATAAGCTTTGGATTCTTCCTTCATAAGTCAAATCTCCGCCTGCAGTAACATTGGTGATATTATCATTGATTTTATTGATTGACTCATAGGTTATGTTGTCATCATAAGTCTGGCCAACATTAAAGCGGAATTTCTTATCAATTTTGGCAAAACAAACTTCTGAAAAACTCATAAATATTATGACAAAAAGACAAAACCGGGTAACCCTTAAAGCGACAGATTCAAAGTAAGCCTTTTTCAAGATTCCATCCTTTTTTTAAGAAACAAAAACCCTTGACTATTATAGAGTTAAGTAAGTTTAGAAATTGGATTAAGAAGTTAAAGTATAACATTTCCAGGCGAAATGTCAACCTTTTTGTGCTAAATCTTTACCTATAATTGCAGAAGCTCAGTGGCAGGGAGAACTCAATACTTCTTAGATGATTGATTACTGCCTGCAAATCATCCTTTTTTGGAGAAGAAACGCGGATTTTCTCTCCTTCAATCTGGGTTTGGACCTTGATTTTTGACTCTTTTATGATGCCTACAAGCTGCTTTGCCTTATCTTGGGCAATTCCCATGGTAATTTCAGCAGACTGCCGGATAGTCCCTTCAAAAGCCTTCTCAGGATCACTAAAAACCAAAGATTTAAGCGACACTCCTCTTTTTGCAAGGCGGGTTGCCAGGATATCCTTGAGCGCCCGGAGCTTGAAGTCGTCGTCGGCAACAAGGATAATCTTATTCTCGGCCTTATCAAAATTAATGCTGGACTTTGAATCTTTAAAGTCATAACGCTGAGAAAGCTCTTTTATAGCTTGATTAACCGCATTGTCAACTTCCTGAAGATTGACTTCTGAAACTATATCAAATGAAAAATTTGCCATTTAATACTCCTTTTATATTTGTCATTCCCGCCCCTGCTTCCGCAGGGGTAAACTGCAGCGGGAATCTACGCTATTTAGTGGATCCCTGCTTTCGCAGGGATGACAATCACATGTCATTCCCACATTATTTGTCATTCCCGCCCCTGCTTCCGCAGGGGTAAACTGCAGCGGGAATCTACGCTATTTAGTGGATCCCTGCTTTCGCAGGGATGACATCTATTGCGAAGCAATAAACTTCTTCGGCCTTCTTTTGCTGGTAAACAGCCCCCAATGAGGCTCAACTGAGGTATCATTCTTCCAAAACTGATCAAATGCCTCAAAATATACAAATGTTACATTCATATCTTCCATAGCCTTAAAGAATTCATTTTGTTTTGCCTCAGAAGCCTTATGGTCTCCCTGCGTAGGGAATCCGACTTCTTTAAAAATTACAACCCTGTCAGATTGGCAATGTTTATTAAGCCGGTTAAAATATTTCTCTATCCAAGCTACAGCTTTCTTTGGTTCTTTTACATTGCTTAAAAAAGGATGGCAATTCGGGAAAACCCAGTCCCCTAAATTATAAACTTGATCATTGGAATAATCGGTTAAGTGTTCTGTTGTTGTCACGGGTTTTTCGGTTAATTCTTTAATCTCCGCAATTGAATTATTTAAAGTTTCTAAATCATATCTAAAATTCAACCCTTCATTTCCCACGCAATAACCATCAACATAATCTCTTGCCAAAACCGCGCTCATTATCTCTTCTCTTTCGTCAATATCCCAAATACCCATTATAACGCCTTCAAAACCGGCTTCTTTTGCCAAGCGTGGAATTTGAGCCAAAATTCCGTCGGAACCATAAGTAACAATCCCGCGGAATCCATATTTGTACAAAACATTAAGGTCAGCAATGATTGATTCTTCTGAAGGAAAACTATTCCTGTTAGGGTCAAAATTAGTAGGGGTATAAGCGACCCACTTTAAATTGTTAATTTTATCTTTAAACTCCTCAGGTATCCCAGAAAAAGCTAAACCAAAAGAATAAAACAAAACTAACAAGAATAATAAAAAAACTTTATTATATTTTTTCATTAATTAGATATGGAGGCGGCGATAAATTAGATATAGGCCCTTAAGGGTTAGATCTGGATCAATTTTATCAATTTTCTTGCAATATCTGGAAATTAGTTTGATATTCCCACCGGTTGCGATAACTTTTGCATTCCTCCCAATTTTAGCTTTTATTCTTTGCGAAAGATCATCGGTTAATGAGGCCATGCCGAATATCAAACCGCTTAAAACACTTGTTTTTGTTTCCTTGCCGATAAATTCAGTTGGAGCTTCTAATTTAATCTCCGGCAATAACGCCGTCTTTTCAGCCAAGGCTTCCAAAGAAATCCTTAATCCCGGCAAAATCATGCCGCCAAGATATTCCTTATTCTTTGAAATCACATCAAAAGTTATTGCTGTGCCAAAATCAATCGCAATTAAAGGCGCTCCATACAGGCTTGACGCGGCGAATGCATTTACCAAACGGTCCTGCCCTACCTGCTTTGGCTTGCGGTAGAGATTCTTAATCGGTACTTTTATACTCTTTCCGACGACAAAAGGATTGTGCCCAAGGATTTTTAAAATCCCCGATTCCAGCATCTTCTCTGCTTTAGGGACAACGCTGCAGATAATTGCATCATTGAATTCAATATCCAATAAATGCTTTTTTAATAAACCAAAATCGTATCTTTTGGTAGGGATAACAAATTTATTTACGATCTTTGAATTCTGAAAAATCGCAAAGTTAATATTTGTATTTCCGATATCTGCGGTTAATAGCATGTTATTTCTTTAACACTCCCATTAGTTCTTTAACCTTATCTCTTAATTCTGCTGCTTTTTCAAATTGCAAATTTCTTGCTGCTAATTCCATTTCATATTCCAAATCAGCAATGTACCTGCGCAATTCATATTCGTCTTTCTTCTCACCTGTTAATTCTGCTACGTATTCTTCTGCCTCAATCAACCCTTCAATCCCTTCTTTAATTGCTTTCTGGATTGAGCGAGGAGTTATATTATTTTTTTTGTTAAATTCTAACTGAATCTTTCTACGGCGCAAACTTTCCGAGATTGCCCGTTTCATTGAGCCAGTAATTGTATCAGCGTACATTATCACTGTCCCATTAATATTTCTTGCAGCTCTGCCGGATACCTGGATAAGGCTTGTCTCTGAACGTAAAAAACCTTCCTTATCAGCGTCGAGAATTGCAACCAGGGAAACTTCCGGAAGGTCAAGCCCTTCTCTTAACAAATTAATCCCGACTAAACAATCAAAATCTTTTTGCCTGAGTTCCTTTAAAATCTTTGTCCGGGTTAGCGTATCAATATCCGAATGTAAGTATTTTACTAACAAACCCTTCTCTTGTAAATAGGTAGTTAAATCTTCCGCCATTCTTTTGGTTAAAGTTGTAACTAAAACCCTTTCGTTCTTCTTAGCCCTGATTTTCACTTCATTAACCAAATCATCAACCTGATTCTCTAAAGGCCTGACAATTATCTCAGGATCGATTAAACCCGTAGGCCGTATTATCTGTTCAATAATTTTTCCTTCACTTTTTTTAATTTCATAATCGTTAGGAGTAGCTGATACGTAAATTGTCCGCTTAATCAAAGAATTGAATTCATCAAATTTTAAAGGACGGTTATCAAGGCAAGATGGCAGCCTAAACCCATACTCAACCAAAGTCTGTTTACGCGCCTTATCCCCTTCATACATTGCCCCTATCTGCGGAACTGTAACATGCGACTCGTCGATAACCGTAAGAAAATCTCCCTGAAAATAATCAATCAAAGTATAAGGCCTGCTTCCCGAGGGCCGCCCCGAAAGGATACGCGAATAGTTTTCTATGCCGTGGCAGTATCCAATTTCCTTTAACATCTCCATATCGTATTTTGTGCGCGATTCCAGGCGCTGCGCTTCTAATAATTTGTTCCTGCTGCGCAGATTCTGAAGCTGTTCTTGAAGCTCAGCCTCAATTGCTTTAATCGCAGAATCAACCCTATCCCCTGAAACAATAAAATGTTTTGCCGGGTAAATTGCAATTTTTTCAAGCTTTACCAAAATCTCTCCGGAGACAGGGTTAATCTCTGAAATCTTTTCAACCCTATCGCCATTTAATTCAATCCTAAGCGCCTTTTCCTGATAAGATGGAAACACTTCAACTACATCCCCTCTTACTCTAATTCTTCCGCGGATAAACTCATAATCATTTCTTTCGTATTGAATCTGGACTAATTTTAAGATTAGCTCATCGCGGGAAACTGTTTGCCCCTTTTCGACAAAAACAAGCATATCCTTGTAATCTTCCGGGCTTCCTAAATTATATATACAAGAAACCGAAGCAACTATAATGACGTCACTACGGGACATTAAAGATGTAGTCGCAGATAAACGCAGGCGGTCAAGCCTATCGTTAATTGCCGAGTCTTTTTCGATATAAGTATCCGTTGAAGGGATATATGCTTCTGGCTGGTAGTAATCGTAGTAGCTTACGAAATACTCAACCGCGTTTTCCGGGAAAAATTCTTTAAATTCAGAATATAGTTGTGCGGCTAAAGTTTTGTTGTGAGAAATTACTAATGTAGGAAGGTTGGCTTTTGCAATTACATTGGCAAGGGTAAACGTCTTTCCGGAACCGGTTACACCCAGTAAAGTTTGCCCAGCCCTGCCGGAAGAAATAGATTCGGTTAATTCTTTGATTGCCTTTGGCTGGTCGCCGCAAGGCTTATAACTTGAAACAAGCTTAAAACCAGACAATTATTCTACCTCTAAACTCATATCAATTGATTTAACAGAATGAGTTAAATCACCGACAGAGATAATGTCTACTCCGGTTGCGGCAATATCTTTTACAGTATCCAGATTAACCCCTCCGGAAGCCTCCAGCTTGGTAGGTGGATGATGGCTCTTAAACTCTGTATTGTTCCTAATCTTAACTGCTTCTTTAATATCGCTAAGAGACATATTATCCAACATTATTACGTCAGGTTTAAAATAAATTGCGTGTTTAAATTCATCCAGATTCTGGACCTCTACTTCAATTTTAAACCCTTTTGGCACGCTGGGCAGTTTAGTATAGCCTTCGGTAACTTTTAAATGGTTGTCTTTAATTAAAATCATTTCATCAAGCCCCATCCTATGGCTATATCCGCCTCCAATCCTGACCGCATATTTCTGCAATTCTCTTAAACCGGGGATAGTTTTGCGCGTATCGGTAATCTTTGTTTTATATGGCTCAATCTTCTCTACATATTCTTTTGTCTTAGTAGCAACTGCAGAAAGAAGCGACAAGAAATTAAGCGCGACTCGCTCTGCCGTTAGGATGCTCGCAGCATTCCCTGAAATTTCAGCGATAACCTTGCCTTTTTTTAACGGCTTTCCTTCTTTCGCCAAAGCTTTAAACTCAATATTCTTATCGCTTGCCTTAAAAGCCCTCTCTGCAAGCAAAAGCCCGCAAACAATACAATCTTCTTTAAGTAAAATCTTGGCTTTAATCTCTTTATCTTTAGGGATGGTAAGAAGCGTGGTGATATCTCCATGGCCGATATCTTCAATTAAAGCATGCTTAAGGATTGAATCAATCTTCTCAACACTCAAAATAGGCAAAGCTTCCTGCAAAAAAGTTTTCTTATTTGAGTCCATCTCTGACTCCTTTTAGTTTTTTGAGCGCGTCGTTAAGCTCAATTAATTTTGCCTTTTCTTTTTCAACGATATCAGCAGGCGCCCTTTTGACAAAATCACTGTTTGAAAGCATTTTTTCTTTTGACTGGATATCCGCTAAGGCCTTTTGAATCTTCTGCTCAATTTTTTGCCGGTGCTTATCTATGTCAACAATACCTGCTAAAGGAATAACAATGTGCATTCCCTTAACAACGCTGGTAAATTCTCCGCTTGAATGAACATAATGTTCATCAAGAGTTAATTCGTTTACCTTTGCCAAATTCTTTATATATCCGGCTAAAGGCTCTAATTGCAATTTATTTGCTTTGGTTCCTGAGAAAATCTTAACCGCAATTAAATCCTGCAATGGAATTTCTAATTCCGAACGCATATTCCTGATGGCGTTTACCGCTTCAAAGAATAATTCCATTTTAGCTTCAGATTTCTTATCAATAATATTTTCCTGAATATGCGGCCATGGAGAAACCATAATACTGACATCCACTGATTCAGGTGAAGTGTGATTTTTAAGCATCTGCCAGACTTCTTCGGTAACAAACGGCATAAATGGATGCAATGCGCGCAAGAATTTCTCTAAAATTTTAAACATTACCACCTGATTATGAGCGCTTTTTATCTCGGGCTTGATTAATTCAAGGTACCAATCACAGAATTCATGCCAGAAGAATGAATACAAAGCATTTGCCGCTTCATTAAATTTAAAATTTTCTAAATCTTTGTTTACTTCCTTTAACGTTGAGTAAAAACGGCTTAAAATCCAGCGATTAACTAAATCAAGCTCTTCTTCTTTAAAATAGACGCATAAATCATGCTTTGAAGCGGAAGAGTCAAGATTCATCAAGATAAAGCGCGAAGCATTCCAGATTTTATTGGCAAAGTTTCTTCCCTGCTCAAACCTTTCTTTTGACAAAAATACGTCTTGGCCCTGGGCGGTGGTTGAAATTAAGCTAAAACGCAGCGCATCTGTGCCATATTCATTGATAATATCAAGCGGGTCAATAATATTGCCCAGTGACTTTGACATCTTTTTTCCTTCAATGTCGCGCACAGTGCCGTGGATATAGACATCGCTAAATGGCTTATCGCCCATAAACTCAAAACCCGACATAATCATACGCGCAACCCAGAAGAAAATTATTTCAGGTGCGGTAACTAACGCTGAGGTCGGATAGAAATATTTTAACTCATCCTGCTGCTCTTTAGAAGCTTGCGGCCAATAAAATGTTGCAAATGGCCATAACCAACTCGAAAACCAAGTGTCTAACACATCTTCGTCCTGAATTATATTAGTTGAGCCGCATTTTGTGCACTTATCAGGATGCAGCTTAGAAACCATTATTTCATTACAATCTTTGCAATAATACACTGGAATCCTGTGCCCCCACCAAATCTGGCGTGAAATACACCAATCCTGAATATTCTCCATCCAATTTAGATAAACTTTTGTCCAACGCTTTGGATGAAATTTAATTTTGTTCTTTTTGACTGCTTCAATTGCCGGCTTTGCCAAAGGCGCCATTTTAACAAACCACTGTTTTGACAAATATGGCTCAATTATGGTATGGCAGCGATAACAATGGCCTGCTGATAATGCATGCGGCTCCACTTTTTCTAATAATTGTTTTTCTTTCAAATCTTCCAATATTACTTCACGCGCTTCAAATCTATCCATATCCTTGTATTCTCCGGCAAGTTCATTCATGCGGCCATCCGGATACATGACATTGATAAATTCAAGGTTGTGTTTTTTTCCAAAAGCATAATCATTTGGGTCATGCGCAGGAGTCACCTTTACAGCGCCAGTTCCAAATTTCATATCAACCAAATTATCCGCAATGATTTTTATTTCACGGTTGACTAAAGGCAAGATCAAAGTTTTACCGACGAGATTCTTATAACGCTTATCCTTAGGATTAACTGCAACTGCAGTATCCCCAAGCATAGTTTCCGGACGGGTTGTTGCGACAGTAATAAATTGCTTAGGATTTTCTTTTAAAGGGTATTTTAAATAATAAAGATTTCCTTGAAGGTCATGATGAGGAGCTTCTTCATCAGATAATGCTGTCTGGCAGCGCGGGCACCAGTTAATAATACGATTTCCCTGATAGATAAGCCCTTTATCATACAGATGCACAAAAGCCTCTTTAACTGCCTCTGAATAGGCTTCATCCATGGTAAAACGCGTTCTCGACCAGTCACAAGAAGAGCCTAATTTCTTAAGCTGGCGGATTATTGTAGAGCCATACTGCTCTTTCCAAGTCCACACCCGCTCAATAAATTTATCCCGTCCTAAATCCTGGCGTTTTAACCCTTCTTTCGCAATGGATTTTTCAACAACGTTTTGCGTTGCAATACCGGCATGATCAATCCCCGGCATCCACAAGGACTCATCGCCATTCATACGGTGAAACCTGATTAGAATATCTTGTATTGTATTATTTAAAGCATGCCCCATATGTAAAATTCCGGTTACATTGGGCGGAGGGATAACTATGCTAAATGGTTTTTTCTTAAGATCGGGCTTTGCCGAGAAATAATTCTTTTCTTCCCAGATTTTATACCATTTATCCTCAACATCTTTAGGATTGTAACGGCTTGGTATGTCATTAATGTTCATGATTATCTTTCAAAAGCTTATATTCAACTGAATCAACCAGCGCCAACCAGGTGGCTTCAATAATATTTTCCGAGACTCCGATTGTATTCCATGACTCTTCCTCGTCCTGCGACTGGATAAGAACTCGAACTTTTGCCGCAGTTCCGGCTTTTCCTTCCAAAACACGCACTTTAAAATCAGCAAGGTGCATTTTTGATAGCGCTGGATAGAAATCCTTTAAAGCTTTTCTTAAAGCATTATCAAGGGCGTTTACTGGGCCATCGCCTTCTGCAGCTGTGTGTTCTTTGGCGCCTTTGACTTTAACCTTCATAATCGCTTCTGAAGTAATCTTCTTGTCGGATTCCTTTTCCACAACAACCCTGAATCCTTCTAATTCAAAGAATTTAGTATATTTCTTAAGCGCTCTTTTAATCAAAAGTTCAAAAGACGCTTCTGCTGCTTCAAAATGATAACCCTGATATTCCAAATCCTGAAGAAGTTTTAAAATTTTTTTGGTTTTGGGATCCTCTTTACTTAAATCAAGCTCCATTGCTTTGGCGCGCAGGAAAATCCCTGTCTTTCCGCCTAACTCTGAAACAAGCATTCTCCGATGATTTCCCACTAAACTTGGCTCAATGTGTTCGTAGGTTTTTGGATTCTTCATTACCGCATTGATATGCATTCCGCCTTTATGCGCGAAAGCCGATTCTCCCACATAAGGCTGGTCATTACGCACAACCATATTGCTTACTTCGCTGATAAAATGCGAAACATGCTCAAGTTCTTTTAACTTATCATCAGAAATACAATCAACTCCTAATTTTAATTTTAAATTGGCGATAATCGGTATCAAATCCGCATTGCCGCATCTTTCCCCGTAGCCATTAATAGTGCCTTGAACAACATTTGCTCCGGCCTGAACTGCAGCAATAGAATTTGCAATAGCAATTCCCGCGTCATTGTGGCAATGAATACCGATATCAACATTAATCTCTTTCTTTACTTCGGATATAACCTTAATTATTTCAGAGGTAAGCGAGCCTCCATTGGTATCGCAAAGGCAAACAGTTTTTACTCCTGCAGAAATCGCAGCCTGAAGGCATTTAATTGAATAATCTTTATTTGCTTTAAAAGCATCAAAGAAATGTTCTGCATCGTATAACACAACAAGCCCAGAATCAGTAAAAAACTTTACTGTGTCCTTAATCATGCCAAGATTTTCTTCAAGAGAGATCTTTAGAACATCTTTAATATGCAAATCCCAGGTTTTCCCTACGACTGTGACGAATTTAGCTTTTGATTTAACAATTGATTTTAAATTACTGTCATCGCGCGCTTTTATATTCGGCCTGCAGGTCATAGTAAATGCTACAAGTTTGGCATTATTGAGGGGCTTTTTAGCCATATCAAGAAAAAATTCCATGTCTTTTGGGTTAGCTCCCGGCCATCCGCCTTCAACAAAATGAACACCAAGCTTATCAAGCTCAAAAGCAATCTGTATCTTATCCTTAACAGAATAAGAAATCCCTTCTGCTTGCGAACCATCCCTTAAAGTAGTATCAAAAATTTTTACTTTATGCATCATTACCTCGCTAATGAAATTATTTTGCTAAGCCAAATTCTTCGTGCAAAGCGCGCACAGCTGTTTCAGCGAATTTCTTTTTAATAATACAAGATATGCTGATATCAGAAGTAGAAATCATCTCAATATTGGCTTTGTCTTTTGCTAAGGTATCAAACATTGCAGCTGCTACTCCGGAATGAGATTTCATTCCAACTCCCACAATGGAGATCCTTGCAATATCTTCATCCTGCAAAACATCCCCTGCCCCGATCTCAGAAGCAAGCCTTTTTGCAATCTTAAGAGTTTTAGCGCTATCAGCTTTATTTATAGTAAAAGAAATGTCTGTCTGGCGAAGGTGGCTTACATTCTGGACGATCATATCAACACTAACTCCATTGTCAGCTAGTTCTTTATATATTTTTGCAGCAGCCCCGGGTTTATCGGGAACATCACAGATAGTAATCTTTGCTTCAGTTTTATTTAATGTTACAGCAGAAACCAAAACATCTTCC
>JAQURX010000006.1 GCA_028715415.1 Candidatus Omnitrophota bacterium
GTTTTAAATTTCAAAGGAGGCATTGTTTTTGGTATTAACCTTTGTTTAATAACCCAAAAAAAAAGAAAACTTTTGGAGAATTGGGGTTAGTTGTAAAACATAAGATAAGCCATCGTTTTCGTGCGTTAGAAAAGGCTAAAAAAATAATCCAGAAATATATTGAGAAACAAGCAGTAAGTTGATATAATCTATAAACTTTACGGGGCGTGGCTCAGTTTGGCTAGAGCGCCTGCTTTGGGAGCAGGAGGTCACAGGTTCAAGTCCTGTCGCCCCGATGTTTTAACGGGTATCAGACTGTTGACGCAGTCCCGCTTCATGTATTTGTAGAGATTTAGCAGGGCAAGTTCAGTTGTGCGAATTTGAGCACCTTAATTTTGATTTAGCGAAATCCTTGCGAGCATATGCGAGCAAGGAGGAGCACGAAGCAAAGGAGCAAAAAAATGTCCTTTAGAAAAGTTTGTTTCTTAGTCAGCTTATTGGTTTTATGCAGTAAATTTTGTTTCGCTCAAGAACTAATTCCTAAAGAGGCAGCCGATTATTACGTTAAGGGAGTCCAAGAGCAAAAAGCAGGTAATTTTGATGCTGCGAATATGAATTACCAGAAAACTCTCTTAATGGACCCTAATAATACAAAATGGAATAAGTTTATTCTCAATAATCGCGGAGTAATGTTTGCACAGAGCGGAGATTTGGAAACTGCGGAGAAAGCATTTAAAGAAGTTTTGCGTATGGACCCAGATTATACTCCTGCAAAGCTAAATCTTGGTTTAATCATTGATAAACGTAGAAGTAAGTGTGAATCTTTGGAGTATTGGGCTAAAGTTTTTAATTTAGAGAAGCGGAAACCTCGGGAATTGTTCGTTGATGAAGGTCTCCCGAAAGCTAAAAAATAGATAATAGATGTTGCGCCTGTAGCTTCCGCCACAAATCGTGGCGGACCCGCCAAGTATTTTGGCGGGCAATCTAAGAATTTAATTATTTGATAAGCAGAATATGCGCCTGTAGCTCAAATGGATAGAGCAACTGCCTTCTATAGGAGCCTTTATGCGGAAAGAAACGCATAAAGTGGATGTGGCTGTATGCAAGAAAGCCTAAGGTTTGAAACTATGGTAACTTGCAGGCAACCCAACTATTACAGGTAATCAAAGCCCAAAAAAGGAGATGGGTTTGCATCATACGAAAGAAAAAGCTGATTTAGGAGTAGCAAAAACTATCGCTGATTTAGTAAGTAAGGGCCACGTTCCTTGTGTTCCTTTATCTGAACATCAACCTTATGATTTAGTAGTTGTTTTGAATGAAGGGGCGATAGTAAAGTTACAAGTAAAATATGCTACCTTAAAACAGAATGGAGCAATTGAGGTAAAATTTAGAACAAGTTGGGCCGATAAAAATGGGTCCCATACCAGGAGATATAGTGAAAAAGAATTTGATTTTTACGCTATATTTTGTCCTGAGAAAGATATTGTTCTGTATATTCCTAACTCCTTAAATTGCCCAAAGACAATTCGTTTTGATCAAACTCATAATAACCAGAAAAAATACGTTAGATGGGCGAGAGATTATCTTGTAATAAAAGGGGAGTCCTCAGAGACTAAACGCCACACACCTGAAATGGTGAAGACATAGTCCAGACCGCAACAATTGGCCGAAGAAATTCGGTGCGGTATGCTAAGCCGTAGGTTGGCCGTTCGATTCGGCCCAGGCGCATTATTTTAGTCGGCAGTACTTCATCTTAAAATATGGAAATAAAAAATCCTCTCCAAAAATTCCATACCTTTAAAGAAATGAGTTTTCTTAAAAAAGTTGTTTTGATAGCGGTTTTAGTTTTTTTAGTCTTTACATTAATTGCATATGTATTTTTAAGTTTTACCGGCCGGCAGATTGCGATTAGAGAAATCGAGCGGTTTACTCATGAAAAAGTAACTGTCGGTTCTTTTTATATAGTTCCTCCGATGGATATGGAAATTAAGAACCTGAATATCGGAGAGCTGGGTAAGATAGACCATCTTTCGATTTCATTAAGTATCCCTTATCTTATTTTTGGGAAAATCGGGATAAATAGGCTTGTTATTGATAAGCCGGAATTGAATTTACACAGAGATAAAGAAAATATAAATGTGCCTGTTGCTGTAGCAAATAACATTACAGCATCATCTACCGTAAGAACCAAAACAGGGGAAAGGCCAAGAAGGAAACACCGCCGCATTATATTAAAAAGAGTTTTTGTAAAGAATGGCAAGTTAAACTTTACAGATAACGCAGCAGGTTCCTCTGGTATTAAAATTGTGGTTAAAGATGTTAATTTCAGCCTCACTAATCTTTTGACTTCTCCATTTAGCTCTAATACGAATTTTGATTTAAGCGGAAAGATTCCATGGAAAGAAGGGAAGGCCGAAGGAAAGATCAATGCTGAAGGCTGGATTGATTTTTATAAAAAGGATATGAAGGCAAAATTAAAAATATCCGATATAGATGGGGTTTATCTTTATCCTTATTATTCGGCATGGGTTGACTTGGAGAAGGCGCGTATTGCAAGCGCAAATCTTGATTTTACCAGCAATATAAATGGCAAAAATAATAATGTTACAGCTGAATGCCATTTGGAATTATCAAATATTGTAAGGAAAAAGAAACAGGTTGAAGAAGGGCAAAAGCCCGAGAATGTTTCTTTGTCAGTTTTAGATATTTTTAAAGCAATGGATCAAGGCAAGGTGGTTTTGGATTTTACGTTAAGGACAAAAATGGATAAGCCCGAATTAGGCTTTGGCAGTATAAAGATGGCTTTTGAGGAGAAGGTTGCTGAGCCAAAGACCTACAGAGGATTCAGGGCGCAGGATATTTTAGAATTTCCCAGCAGGCTTCTTGAAGGAGTATTTAAGGGATCGGCTGATCTTTCAAAAGCGGCAATTGATGGAATTTTTGCCGTAGGTAATGAGGCTAAAAAGAATTTTGAACCAAAACATAAAAGAAGGAAGCTTCCTTGATTTTAGTTTCCTTCTAGGGTATACTTTGAAAATGTTTTAATTATTAAGCTTGTAGCTGGGTTAGAGCATTAGACTGTAGGCTAATCCATCATCTTGACAGTTTTGTTGTTCTTTTATATAATAATCTCATGCCAAATCAAAAATGTAAGATTTGTGGTGAGGAATTCTATACAAAACCTTTTCATGCTAAAAAGGGTTGGGGTAAGTATTGCTCTATAAAATGCCGTTCTCAGTCTCAATTCAACGGAAAGTGGGTAGAATGTGCTTATTGTGGAAAGAAAATTTATAGAACCCCACGTGACTATAGAAAGTCAAAAAGCAAAAGATTCTTCTGTTCAGTTAGCTGCCATTGCTCGTGGGAAAATAAGAATGTCCGCTGTGGTGTGAATGCTCCAAATTGGGTTGCTGGAGAAAGCGCGTATCGCGATTTAATGCATAGATATAAAATACCTTTAAAATGTAAAATGTGTGGTATTTCTGATAAAAGAGTCCTTATCGTTCATCATAAAGACGGTAACCGTAGAAATAACACTATTGATAACTTAGAACGGCTTTGTTGTAATTGCCACGCCGTTATTCATGCGTAGTAGTTTTTGGTGGCTATAGCTCAATTGGCTAGAGCATCTGACTGTGGCTCAGAAGGTTTGCGGGTTCGATCCCCGTTAGCCACCCCATTTTTTATTTCATTGGAAGCAGATATGATTAAAAATAATTTATTTCGGAAAAACATAATTTTATTCCTTATTGTTATATTTTCTCTGGTTGGAATAACAATACCGGCATTTGCTGAATCTCAAGACGTGCAATCGTACACAAACGATTCCAATCCGCTCAAGAATGCGGTTATTCTTATTATTCGTCATGCTGAAAAACCAGCTGAAGGTTTTGAATTATCTCCTGCCGGCGAAGCGCGAGCCAAAGCTTACGCAGGATATTTTCAGAAATATATGATTGATGGGAAAATCGTAAAACTCGATTATTTATTTTCCACAGCTGATTCTAAAGAAAGCCATCGTCCACGCTTGACTATAGAGCCGCTTAGCAAGGCACTCGGTATGAAAATCGAAAGCCGCTTTCAGGATGATGATTTCGCCAAACTAGCCCAGGAAATTAAAGATTATCCGCACGGACAGAATCTTTTAATTTGCTGGCACCACGGTAAAATCCCGGGACTTTTGTCCGCCCTTGGGGCTGACCCTACAAAGCTTTTGCCCGATGGTAAATGGCCAGAGGAAGTCTTTTGTTGGGTTATGCAGCTTAGGTTCGATGAAAATGGCAAATTGTTTGACGCTCGGCGTGTCAATGAAGATCTTATGCCCGGAGATTCAGAACAAAATTAAAAACTTTTGTTGCTATAAGGCACTTAATGTCAAAAACGGAGGTTAGGATGAAGCGAATCTTTGGCGGGTTTGTTGCGGTAATTTTTTGCGTTGCAGCTTTAACTGGTTGTTCTACTAAAGGCGGAACCGGAGCTATTGTCGGCGGAGGGCTGGGAGCTTTGGCAGGAAATTTGATTGGAAGTAATGTAGCTGGAACTCTAATCGGCGCAGGAGTAGGTGCTGGAGTCGGATATCTTATCGGTAACGAAATGGATAAAGACAAAGCTAAGAAAATGCAGCAAGTTTCTGAAGATGAATTAAAGCCGCTTTCCGGGACAGCCTGGCAGGTGATTAAGATTAGCCCGCAGCCCAAGGAACCGGTTGTTTCAACGGTGGTGCGTTTTAATCCTGACGGAACAGCGGTTACAACCAAGACTCATGAGGACGGTAAGATTGAGAAAACTACGGAAAAATACAGGATTGTCGGAGATACTCTGATTTTTAATAATGATGGGTATATTGTTAATGATAAATTCAGCTTATCCGACGCAACCTTGGAGATATTTGCGGAAAAACACAGCATAACTTTACAGAAGATTTAATTAAATGCCCTTTTTGCGTTAGAATTCTGGGGGATAACGAGGAGTGAAAATTAATAAAAAAGTAACGCGCAGGTTTATAGATTTAGTACTTATTATTTTGTGCTTACTGGCGGTAGCGAATTCTTTTACTTTTGGATTAAATTTTACTGCTACAAAGAAAAGGCCGAAGCCAAAGGATGCCCGGATTGCAGAAAGGCTAAAGGCGCATGTGCATAAACTTTCTGAGGAGATAGGAGAGCGTAATCTTGATCATTATCCGAAGCTGGAACAGGCGGCAGAATATATCGCAAGAAAACTTGAATATTACGACTATACAGTTAAATTTCAGGAATATTTTTTAGAGGGCAAGGCAGTAAAGAATATTGTTGCCCGGAAAAAAGGATCAGTTTTGCCTGATGGAATCATTGTTGTGGGCGCGCATTATGATACTGTTGCTACTCCCGGAGCGGATGATAATGCAAGCGGCGTTGCCGTAGTTTTAGAGTTAGCCCGGATCTTAGTAAATAGCCCTACTTCAAGAAGTATAGAGTTTTGTTTTTTTACCTGCGAAGAGGATCCGTTTTTTAAGACGGAGCTTATGGGCAGCCGGTTATTTGTCCGATTAGCCCGCGCCGAAGCAAAGAATATCAGGTATGCTGTGATTTTTGATATGGTAGGTTATTACACGGATAAAATGAATTCTCAAAGATACTTTCCTTTAATAACTGGTTTGTTTCTCCCGAACAGAGGGAATTTTATCTCCGTATTCTCTAATTCCCGGTCCAGCGGTTTGAGTAGTTTCCTTATAAAATCTTTCCAGAGGAATTCTCGATTCCCCATTGTATTGTTAGCAACTAATTTTGACCCTACTATAGATTTCAGCGACCACTGGGCATTTTGGAAAGAGGGTTATCCTACGGTGATGGTAAGCGATACGAGTTCTCTTAGAAATAATAAATACCATACTAATGCCGATACATGGGATACGCTGGATTTTGATAGCATGGCTTGCGTGGTAGAGGGGTTTAGCGTTTCATTGCTTGAATTAGCTAACCGTAAGCAATAAAAGAATCATTTTTCTAAATCCAGAATAATATTGATATATTGAGGTATTGCGTCTATAATTAATCTAGTAAATTCCAAGAAATTTCCCTTTAGTTGTTATAAAAATGATTCAAGATTAAATAATTATAGTTAGTTTGTTGCAAACAACCTTTATTATGGGACTAAAACAGAAGATATGGAGTGAATTTAAGACTTACTGGGTCAATGTGCTTTATATAACTATATTTTTCAGCATTTTCACAAATTATAAAAGGTTAATATTAGCGCATTATAATATTAGCTATGGGCATTTCGGAATCAGTTTTATAAAAGGGTTAGTGCTGGCTAAGGTTATATTAATCGGAGAGCATTTAAAGGTAGGGCAGGGATTTGAAAACAGGCCATTAATTTTCCCTACTCTTTTTAAGTCATTCGTTTTTAGTATATGCGTTGCTATCTTAGGCATAATTGAAGCAATAGTTTCTATGCTTTTGCGCGGCGGGGCTCCTGCATTAACCTTTGGTTCGTTCATTAAATGCTTTTCGTATGAATGGTTTGCCGGGATGCTTGCAGTATCCATTATCTTTATTCCTTTTTTTGGGATGAGGGAGTTAGGCAAGGCGCTTGGGACAGGAAAAATCAGCGGTTTGTTTTTTCAAAATAAACCAAAGGATTCTTAACCTGAGAACTTCCCGGAATAGATATAATTGCGTTGATTTCTTATATTATATAGGAAAACAGCGCATTTTTTTTCTGAACAACAGCTTGACAAAATAACAGTAGAATGGTATACTCTTTTTTGAATAAGTATTCATTAATTGAATCATAATGTTAAAGAGCTGAGGTCAAAATGGTTCCATTTAACAGAAAAGAAAGAGACAAGTTGTTGCGTCAAAGCGATATATTAAAGGCTGCTGAACGTGTTTTTGCCGCAAAAGGATATTATAAAACCACAATTCAGGATATAGCTAAAGAGGCTCAGTATGCTGTGGGGACAATTTATCAGTATTTTACGGATAAGGAAATTTTATATTTAGAGCTTATTGAAAGAAAATTAGGAGATTTAATAACGGAAGTAAAAAAAGAAGTGGATAAAACAGGAGACACTAAAGAGAAGATTAAGGTTTTGGTGCGCCAGCAATTGACGTATTTTGAAAAGAATTTTGATTTCTTTAAGATTTATTTCTCAGAAAGAGGCGGGCTTCGTTGGGTGATCAAAGACAGGATTTCAAAGACCTCGGTTGACAGGTTTGTGAAATACATAGATTACATTGCTGAATTACTCAAAGATGCGCAAGAGAAATCTTTGATCAGGAAGGATTTAGAATCAGAAAAATTAGCGTATGTATTAATTTCAATGTTAAACGCGGTTATTATCCCTTGTTTTAAAGGAATAAGCAAAACAGAAAAAATAATTGATATGACAGATTTTATCCTTCAAGTTTTTTTTAAAGGGGTGGAACCGGGATAGGAGAAAAATGTACAGCAAAGTGGATTCCAATAAAATATTATTCGTTATCTTTTTTGCAGGTGTTTCGTCTCTGTTTTTGACGATAACTGGGTGTGGGAAGCAAGGCGAAAGGCCTGCGTATAAACCTGAAGTGGCTGTGGTAGAGATGCGTCCTGAACGGGTAGTTATTACGACTGAATTACCCGGACGAACAACTGCTTTTCTTACTGATGAAATCCGTCCCCAGATTAATGGCCTTATCCAGAAGCGTTTGTTCACGGAAGGTTCTGAAATCAAGGCAGGACAAGTGCTCTATCAGATTGATCCTGCTCCGTTCCAAGCGGCGTTTGATAAAGCTAAGGCTAACTTGCCTGCTCTGCGGTTGAAAGTTGATCGTTACAAGGAAGCACTCGTTGAAAAAGCAGTCAGTCAGCAGGAATTTGATGATGCGGATGCGTCTTTGAAACAGGCAGAAGCAGAAATGGAAATGGCGCGTATCAATCTTAATTATACAAAAATTGTTTCTCCGATTGCAGGGCGAATCGGGGCTTCCAGCGTAACTGATGGTGATATTGTGACAGCATATCAACCTGTGGCTCTTGCGACTATTCAGCAGTTGGATCCTATATATGTTGATATTCCTCAATCAACTGCAGAATTACTGCGGCTTAGAAATAGTTTGGAGGGTGGGCATCTAAAACATGATATTGAGAATCAGAATAAGGTAAAGCTTATCCTTGAAGATGGCACAGTATATTCTTCGGAAGGCGTGCTTCAGTTTCAGGATGTTACAGTGGACCCGACAACTGGTTCAGTTATCTTACGGGTAATTTTTCAAAATCCAAAAAGCGTTCTATTGCCGGGTATGTTCGTTCGGGCGATTATCACCGAAGGCGTTAATGAAAATGCTATTCTTGTTCCGCAGCAGGGGGTTTCACGTAACCCGAAAGGCGAAGCCCTTGCATTGATCGTAAATGCTGAGGATAAGGTTGAGCAACGCATACTTGTGCTTGATCGAGCTATCGGAGATAAATGGCTTGTTACTTCAGGGCTTAATCCTGGCGATAAAGTAATTGTTGAGGGAATACAAAAAGTTAGGCCTGGATCTTCGGTAAAGGTTATTTCATTTGACACTGGAAGTGAAAAATAAATTGAGTAAGAAGTAAACGGAGAATTATGATATCAAAATTTTTTCTTGAGCGTCCTGTTTTCGCCTGGGTAATTGCCATTGTTATAATGGTGCTCGGGCTTTTGGCAATTTATACTTTGCCTATTGCTCAATATCCCCCTGTTGCTCCGCCATCAATCAGAATCGGTGGTTTTTATACCGGTGCTTCGGCGGAAACAGTGGAAAATAGCGTTACGCAGATTATTGAACAGCAGATGACCGGTTTGGATAGGATGCTTTATATGTCTAGCAGTAGTGATTCTTCCGGTATGTCTTCCATTGAATTGACATTTGCTCCGGGTACTGATCCGGACATTGCCTGGACCAAGGTACAAAATAAACTTCAGTTGGCAATGCCACGCCTTCCTGATTCAGTGCAACGCAGGGGAATAACAGTCCAGAAATCCACCAGGAATTATCTGATAATTGTAGGGCTTGTTTCTGAAGACGGCAGTATGAACGAAGTTGATTTGCGTGATTACTTAAGCAGCGTTATACAGCCGGTAATCGCGCGTGTGCCCGGAGTTGGCGAAGCAGAGGCAATGGGCGGTGAATATGCAATGCGTATCTGGTTTGATCCTAAAAAACTGACTAGTTACGGATTGACAGTGGAAGATGTTATTCGGGCATTGCAAGATTATAATGTTGAAGTTTCCGGCGGGCAATTCGGCGGCGCTCCTGCTATAAAGGGACAGCGTTTAAATGCTTCTATTATTGTACAGAGTTTGCTTAAAACTCCTGAAGAGTTTGTCAATGTTCCTATTCGTATCAATCCGGATGGTTCAACTATCCGTGTTAAGGATATTGGCCGTGCCGAATTGGGTAGCGATATTTCCGATACAAAAGTATTTTTTAATAAAGGACAGCCTTCCTCAGCTATTGCAATTCGTCAAGAGCCGGGAGCTAACGCACTTAAGACTGTTGATGCAATCAAAGCAAAAATGGAAGAGTTGAGCCGTTATTTTCCGCAAGGCGTAAAGGCAACATATCCTTACGATACTACTCCTTTTACCCGTGTAGCTATAAAAGAGGTAGCTAAGACTTTAGTTGTTGCGATTATTTTGGTTTTTCTGGTTATGTATTTGTTCATGGGCAATATTCGCGCAACGCTTATTCCGACAATCGCAGTGCCGGTGGTCTTGTTGGGCACTTTTGGGGTGTTAGCATTGTTTGGGTATTCAATTAATATGTTGACGATGTTTGCCATGGTTTTGGCTATCGGGCTTTTGGTGGATGATGCTATTGTTGTTGTAGAGAATGTGGAAAGGCTTATGAGCGAGGAGGGGCTTTTGCCTCGGGAGGCCGCTGCTAAATCTATGGAGCAGATTACCCCTGCGTTAATCGGTATTGGTTTAGTGCTTTCAGCGGTATTTGGCCCGATGGCATTTTTCTCGGGATCCACAGGTATTATTTACCGGCAGTTTTCAGTAACCGTTATTGCTTCAATGCTTCTTTCAGTAGTCGTGGCCTTGGTTTTATCTCCGGTTCTCTGCGCTTCAATTCTAAAGCCAGTGCCAAAAGGGCATCAGCCTGCAGAGGGTGGTATTGCGATTTTGCGCCCTTTCTTCAGTTGGTTCGATAAGAATTTCTTTAAGACCCGCGATTTTTACATACGGCTGGTTGGACGCTCGTTTAACCAGAGTAAACGGTATATCTTTTACTATTTTTTAATCGTCGCAGTGATGTTGTTTGTTTTCTTAAGGATGCCTACAGGTTATCTGCCGGATGAAGACCAGGGGGTAATGTTGATTATGTGTAATTTACCTTCGGGATCAACGCTTGAACAGTCTGAGAAGGTGATGGAAAAAGTCCGACAGTATTTTGTAGACAATGAAAAAGAAGCAGTTGAGTCTATTTTAACGATTTCCGGTATGAATCATTCCGGCCACGGGCAAAATACCGGTATGGCATTTATTAAGCTTAAGGATTGGGATTTGCGTAATAAGCCAGAGCTTAAATCTGACGCTGTATCAAATCGCGCCATGATGGAATTTCTTTCATATAAAGAGGCGATGATTTTTGCTTTTTCTCCACCGGCCATCGTTGAATTGGGTAGTTCAAAAGGTTTTGAGTTTGAGTTGTTGGATCGAGGCGGCGCCGGGCATGAGAAATTGATGGAAGCCCGTAATCAACTTCTTGGCATGGCATACAAGGATCCACGTCTTACTCGCGTGCGAGCTAACGGGCTCGATGATGTTGCTCAATATAAAATAGATTTGGATTGGGATAAGGCGGGAAGTTTGGGTGTTTCTGTTGCTTCTATCCAGAATACAATTTCTACTACCTTTGGCAGCGCTTATGTCAATGATTTTATTAAAGATGGCAGGATTAAACATGTGGATATCCAGGCTGACGCGCCTTACCGCATGCTTCCGGATGATTTGAAAAATCTTTATGTGCGGAATACAAAAGGCAAGATGGTGCCTTATTCTGCTTTTGCTACGGGCCACTGGGTCTTTGGGTCTCCGAGGCTGGAGCGTTACAATGGTTTTCCGTCTATCAATATCTCGGGTGAAGCTGCAAAAGGAAAAAGTTCCGGAGAGGCGATGAATGTTATGGAGGAGCTTGCTGCGAAACTGCCTCGCGAATTCGGCTATGATTGGACAGGGCTTTCTTATCAGGAGAGGCAAGCCGGTGCCCAGGTAGGCCCGCTTTACGCTTTTTCCATCTTGATTATCTTTTTGTGTGTTGCGGCATTATACGAAAGCTGGTCGATTCCTATTGTTAATATGTTGATGTTGCCACTGGGTGTTTTTGGAGCGACGCTGTTAACTTCGTTACGCGGAATGCCAAACGATGTTTACTTCCAGATTGGGTTTCTTACTACCTTGGGTTTGTCCACTAAAAATGCTATCCTGATTATTCAGTTTGCACAGCAGCGCTTGGAGCATAAAGAAGAACTTGTTGCGGCAACCCTGGGAGCGGTAAAAACCAGATTCCGTCCGGTTATAATGACTTCATTGGCTTTCTTTTTCGGAGTCTTGCCTTTAGCTATATCTACTGGCGCAGGGGCAGGGGCACAGAATGCGATTGGAACAGCAGTTGTCGGAGGTATGCTCTCTGCTACATTTATTGATCTTATTTTTATTCCGCTATTTTTTATCATTGTAACCCGTTTTTTCGCAAATAAGGGTAAGTTGCAAACTGTAAAAGAAAAATAATATGAAACGAATACTTATTTTGATTATAGGAATTGCTATTTTCCTGAGTGGCTGTACTATGGCTCCGAAGTATAAGAAGCCGCAAGCTCCGATTTCCAGCAATTGGCCTACAGGGGATGCTTATTCTACAGACAAACAGGCAGCTAATGTTAAGGATGTTACTAAATTAAAATGGCGAGAATTTTTTACTGATCCGAGATTGCAAACGATTATTCAGACGGCTATACATAATAACCGAGACCTGCGGCTTGCTGTTTTGAATGTTGAAAAGGCACGGGCATTATACGGAATTTCGTGGTCTAAGTTGTTGCCGGTTGTTGATGCCGATGCAGGGTATAGTAAGCAAAAATATTCTTCTGATTTTGTGGCCGCGGGAACTCCGGATACAATCAAACAATATAGCGCTAATTTAGGCATAGCTGCTTGGGAGATTGATTTTTTCGGCCGTATTCGTAGCCTTAGTAAGCAGGCATTGGAAGATTATTTTGCTACAGAGGAGGCCCGTCGCAGCGCGCAGATTACGCTTTTGTCTGAAGTTGCCAGAGCGTATATGATTATTGCTGCAGACCGGGAGAATCTTAAATTAGCTCAGTCCACACTTGAGGCGCAGAAAGGCGTATATAATTTAGTATTGCAAAAATATAAACTTAATCTTGTAAATGAAATTGATTTACAGCGGTCCAGAACCCAGGTGGATACTGCTATGGGAGATGTCGTGCTTTACACGCAACAGTTAGCAAAGGATCAAAACGCGTTAAATCTTCTGGCTGGTTCTGTAGTGCCGGAAAATCTATTGCCTGCTGGCTTGACAGAAATTACTCCGCTTACCGATATTTTCCCCGGGCTATCTTCCGAGGTATTGCTTAGGCGCCCGGATATTATAAGTGCGGAACACAAATTAAAAGGCGCCTATGCTAATATTGGGGCAGCCCGTGCTGCTTTTTTCCCTACTATTTCACTTACAACTACTCTTGGTTCGGCAAGCAATCAATTCTCTGGTTTATTCTCAGGCGGTAGGGGTACGTGGAGCTATGCGCCACAAGTTGTGATGCCAATTTTTGATCCAAGTATATGGTTTGCATATAGAGTTAGTGAAACGTCTCGCAAAATAGCACTGGCTCAATATGAAAAAACCATTCAAACAGCCTTCAAGGAAGTAGCTGATGTCCTTGCTGTGCAAGGCACAGTTAACCAGCAAATAGTGTTGCAGCAATCTATGGTTGATTCCGCGCAGAAAGTTTATACCCTTTCAAGCAAGCGCTATACAAATGGAATTGATAGCTACTTGAGTGTTCTTGATGCGCAGCGATCGCTTTACAGGGCACAGCGGGAGCTCATCCTCATGCAGTTATCCAAGTTGGTTAACGAGGTAAAGGCTTATGCGGTATTGGGTGGAGGAGGATTGGATGATACGGTTGAGCAGAGGCGGGATAACCGTGGTTCCTTTGAGGAAAAGATTCTTTCATTGTTAGATCAAAAGTTTAGAAAATAGAAATACTTAAGTTAATAATCATTGACAAACGGTGGATTTGTGATATACTAAATAAAGTAAAAGTTTAGAAGTCTTAGCCGTAAGGACAGGATATCTGACCTTGCGGTTTTTTGTTTGTCATTGTTTGTCTAGCTGGGAATCTAAGAATTCGAAGCGGCACCTCGCCTTAAAGGATAGGCGGGTGCGCCCTGTCCGGGCAGGTGAAGATGATGTGTAGATGTCTAGCAGTTTACTAAATTTCGAGAAAAGGAGGTAACAAACAATGGCAAAAGGAACAGTAAAGTGGTTTAGTGATCAGAAAGGTTATGGCTTCGTCACTCCGGAGAACGGAAAAGATGTTTTTGTACATCATTCTGCAATTCAAGGTGAAGGTTATAAGTCTTTAGCTGAAGGTGCTCAGGTCGAGTTCGACATCGTACAGGGCCCAAAAGGCGAACAGGCTGCTAATTTAGTTAAACTTTAAACTATTAGGCTAAACAAGGCCCGATATCTTTATTAAGATTCGGGCCTTTTGTTTTTACAAAAAAAACACCGGCCGATCATATACGGCCGGGTGTATCATGTAAGAAAATGGGAAAGATATGTCTTTAATCAGTATCCAAGAAGCTACTCTTAGATTCAGCGGCCCGCTTATTTTTGATCATTTGAATCTGCAGCTAGAGCCCGGGGAGCGTATTGCCTTGCTTGGCCGAAACGGCGCAGGCAAGACTACGCTTATGAAAATAATGACTGGCCAGCTTGAGCTTGATAGCGGGAAAATAATTTTTCAAAAAGGCATTCAGGTTACGCATCTGCCGCAGGAAGTCCCGGTTGATATGGAAGGAAGTGTTTTTGATATCGTCCTTTCTGGTTTGGGTGCTCGCGCCAATTTATTAAGCCAGTACCATCATGTTACCCATCGTCTTCATAGGGAACACACTCCGGAATTATTAAAACAACTTGACGATCTCCAGGCAGAGTTGGACCATACCAATAGTTGGGATGTTAACAATCAGGTTGAGAATGTTATTGGCAAGATGAAACTTGACGGGGATATGGATTTTAAGAGCCTTTCCGGAGGACAAAAACGCAGGGTGTTTTTAGCCCGGGCTCTTGTTTTAAGGCCTGAAGTTTTGCTCCTTGACGAACCCACCAATCATTTAGATATTGATTCAATTAATTGGCTGGAGGGATTTCTTTCCAGCTATCCGGGAACAATTTTCTTTGTTACCCATGACCGGTTATTTATGACGCACTTAGCAACAAGGATTGTTGAGCTTGACCGTGGAAGGATTTTTAGCTGGGCATGCGATTATAATACTTTTCTTGAGCGCAAACAAGCGGCATTGGATATTGAAGAATCAGAGTGGAATCATTTTGATAAAAAATTAGCCGAGGAAGAGATTTGGATTCGTAAAGGAGTTAAGGCCAGAAGGTGCCGTAATGAAGGCAGGGTTAAGGCTCTGGAACGCTTAAGAGAATTAAAGAAAACTCAGCGTAAGCAGGAAGGCCTTGTGCGTATGCGCGCACAAAAGTCAGTTCTTTCCGGACACCGGGTGATTAAAGCAGTTCAACTTAATTTTGCTTATGATGATAAGTGTTTGATTAGGGATTTTTCTACCCGGATCATGCGGCAGGATAAAATCGGAGTGATTGGCCCTAATGGCAGCGGCAAAACTACACTGCTGCGGATTTTACTTGGGAAGCTTAGCCCCCAAAGAGGAAAAGTTGTTTTGGGGACAAATCTAGAAATTGCTTATTATGACCAGCTGCGCGAGCAGTTGGATGAAGATAAGACGGTTGCCGAGAATATAAACGGAGAGAGTGAAACTATAATCATTAACGGCAAACCTAGGCATATCTTGGGATATTTACAGGATTTCCTTTTTGCTCCTGACCGCGCGCGTACGCAGATAAAGGTGCTCTCTGGAGGGGAACGCAACCGTTTATTTCTTGCAAAGTTATTTTCCAAGCCTTCTAACGTGCTGGTAATGGATGAGCCTACTAATGATTTGGATATTGAGACTTTAGAACTTCTGGAAGAATTGCTTCTTGATTATCCCGGAACGCTGCTTTTAGTCAGCCACGACAGGGCATTTCTAAATAACGTGGTAACTTCAACGATTGTTTTAGAAGGAGAAGGTGTCATTAAGGAATATCCCGGAGGCTATGATGATTGGTTGAATCAGCGGCAGCCAATAGCAAAGCCTACGCCTGTAAAAAATAAAATCAAGAAAGAACCTGTAATAAAAGCAAAACCTATTGTTCCGCGAAAGCTTAATTTTAAAGAGCAGCAGGAATTAGATAAACTCCCTTTAATGATTGAGCAGTTGGAAGAGGAACAAAAAACGCTCTACAATTTATTTGAAGATATTTCTTTTTACCAGCGCCCTCCTGAGGAAATCAGCCAAACCAAAGCCAGGTCCGAATCTCTGTCTGAGCAGCTTCAAGCAGCATATGACCGGTGGGATTATTTGGCAGAATTGGCAGAGTGAATTAAAAGCTTGCAGAAAGTGGTTCTTAGGAGTAAAGTCAGTAAATAAAGGAGACTATTGTGGCCAGAGACAATTATTCTTATAAAAAGTACCAGAAAGAATTAGACAGGAAGAAGAAGACAGAAGAAAAGAAACAAAGAAAGCTGGAGAAAAAAGCGGCAGAGGCCATTTCTGGCCCTGAGCAAGCCCCTGAAGATCAGGTTGTTTTAGGATAAAGAAACGCTTGCAAGTTTTGTTAAAAAGACATATAATTACAACTTAAGGCTAAAGCCTTAAACAGAAATAAAAGGAGGAAACATGGGGTATCAAGGTGGTGGTTTCGGCGGACCAAGAGAAATGCACAAGGCAGTTTGCTCGGAATGTAAAAAAGAGTGCGAAGTTCCATTTAAGCCTAGAGAAGACCGTCCGATATATTGCAAGGATTGTTATTCAAAACGTAAAAACGAAGGTCGTTAAAAGCAAGGAAAGTGTTCCTTGTCCTAAGGGCGAACTGACGGCCTATGTCGTCTAGTTTTAACTTTAAAACTTAATAAGGGCTCGGCATTGTCAGTGCCGAGCCCTATTTTTTCCTATAAAGGGGGTACAAATGAATAGCTGTATGAGATGTGGTGTAAAAATGTCACATAATTATTTGGAAGCAATATTAACGATTATAAATGATAAAATGACAAGAATGATAGTATGTGCAAAATGTAAAGAAATCTTAAGTAAAGAAACAAAGAAAGTTCTTGCCGTTTAATTTTTTTAAGAAGGTTATGGATAGTAAGTAAGGAGGACAGGAGATTAAGATGAATATTTTCGTAGGTAATTTGTCGTTTGACGCCAATGAGAGTGATGTAAAGAACCTTTTTCAAGGATTTGGGAATGTTGTTTCTGTGACAATCGTGATGGAGAGAGAGAAAAAAGCGCCCAAGTCAAGAGGGTTCGGTTTTGTGGAGATGCCTGATGAACAGCAGGCGCTTTCCGCGATTACTGCTCTTAACGATAAGGAATTTATGGGGCGTGTTCTTGTTGTGAATCCTTCGCGTCCTAAAACTAAAGCTCAAGCTGCAAGCAGTTTAAGAGGCAACAGGCAGCCGAAGATTGCAGTTGAAGAAAGAGGACAGAAAAAAAACCGGTTTAATTCAGTCTTAAACAAACCCGGTACATTCAGGGGCGGCAGGCGCACGAATAGTTATATGAAACGGCAAGGTTTAGTTGGAATTCAGGAAGAAGCTAAGCCATGGCGAAGTAATCGTCAGGAAAATCCAATGCGCTGGCGTAAAAGAAGAGATCAGCCAAAACCTTGGCAGAAGAGTGCGGGTGAGAGTAAGCCTTGGAAGAAAACTGAGGGAGAAGCGCGGCCATGGAAGAAAGCAGGCGGTGAGCATTCGCAAAAACCACGGTTTAAAGGACGAAGTAAGCCGGGCGGCTATAAACGATGAGATTGAAATTGAATGTGTATCCGGTAATTCCGGATATGGAGGAAAAACTCGCAGAGATTATTCAGAAAGCAGTGGATAGCCGCGCAAGGATTGTTGAGATTGCTTACGGAGAAGCTGCTGAGAGCATTAAAAAGCGCATTTTGGTTTTTCTGAATAAAAAAGAAATCCGCAAGCTTTATTCTCGTTATGAAAAAACAGATAAGGGCTGGGGAAGGATTTACGTGCATTTCCGCTGGCAAGATTAATTTATGGTTGGATTAGATAAAGAAAAATCACTACAAGGCATTATGGCGCGCTTGGGCGTGCGTGAGGATGATATTGTAGAAAGATTTGTCCGTGCGCAAGGGCCGGGTGGGCAGAATGTGAATAAAGTCTCTACTTGTGTGCAGCTAATCCATCTTCCTACGGGCATTGAAGTTAAGTGCCAGGAAGAGCGTTCTCAGGCTCAAAACCGTTATCGTGCCCGGCAGATTCTATTAAAGAAAATTGAGAATTTGATCTTAGGAAAGCTTTCTGAAGAACAAAAACGCATTGAAAAAATTCGCCGGCAGAAAAGAAGAAGGTCGCGCAGGGCGAAATTAAAGATATTGGAATCAAAACGCCTTCATGGCGCAAAGAAAATTTTAAGGGCCCGTGTGCGGGAAACCGGGGAATAAAATAAGTAGTTACTCAGCTTAGTGCAGTTTCCGCTGAAGCTATAGTAATAAATATTCATAAAGAGGAAAAATATTGATATTATATATAAAATGATATAATAATAAAAACGCAACAGAGGAGATAGTTATGAGTTGCGGAATAAAGAATAATTTTAAGGGGCAGATTAAGAGCTAAGTATATCTGCCTCTTATTTTTTTAATAGGAGGAACTATTTTGAGAAAAGAAAGGATTAATGGTGTTGTCAAAGTAAAAGAAAAGGTAAACTTTATAAACAAAGTTTCATCTTTTACTGTTCTTGGCGATCCCGGATGTGATGGGCTTGGTGTAGAGATAATGACTACTTTTGCAAAAGCAATGAGTTGTACGCATACAGATTTTAAGATTATTTTGGGTGATCTTGTCCCATTTGGGCTGGAAGAGTTTTATAAACACATTTACGGAATTATAAATAATGTATCTCCAAATCGTGTCTATACTTTATGCGGCAATCATGATACTGATTATTACGTAACATATTTTGGCCTGAAGAATTATATATTGGTAAACGATGACTTATTGGTTGTTGTTCTGGATAATTCAAAAAGATTTTTTGAAGCCGAAACTCTCGATTTCCTTGATGAATCTTTAAAAGGCTATAAGCGTAAAAATATACTGATATTATTCCATATCCCTCCTCCGAACAATTTCTCTACCAATAGCATGAAGGTTGAAGAATGGCGGAAGTTAAAACCGATTTTGGATCCCTACAAAAATAATATCAGGTATATACTCGCAGGGCATGTTCATTCTTTTTTTGAGGATAATTTAGATGGTTATAAGATAATCGTATCAGCCGGAGGCGGGGCAAGGCTGGAATTTTTTGGCCGTTTACCAGATAAGAATAGTTCATTTCATCATGTATTAAGGTTCTACTTTGATAAGAATTCCAGGTTGCAATATGAATACATGTCGCTAGCAGATGTATCATATGGCCGCGAGATCAAAAACAAGAAAATTGAAAAATATCTTGATGAGGCTTTTCGAAACGAAGCAATGGCACATATCCGTTATCAATTTTTTGCAGATGATGCGCATGAAAAGGGTTTTATCGGGATAGAAAAACTTTTTTTGGCATTATCCAAGTCGGCTTTTTTTCATGCGAAGAATTATTTTAGTATTCTAAATAATCTGCAGGGTATTGGGCATAATCTTAAATTGAGCCGGAAGATTGAAAAAGCAGATACAGCTGAGCTTCTTTTAAAATATCTACCGTATTCTATCAAAGCAAATTTGCCTTTAGCCCGGTATGCGTTCGGCGAGGCATATGGTGCAAAAAATAACTATTCCGGATTATTGCCGGAAGCAATTAAAGCTTATAGTAAAGGAGAAGATATAGGCCAATATGGCTATTATGTATGCACATCTTGTGGCAATACGGGACGGCTTGAGGGTGAACTGGAGCATTGTCCTATATGCGGCGCTCCTTTAGACAAGATTATCAGAATGTAAAATAAGGAGAATAAAATGGCTGTTGAGAAAACAGGAGAGAAGTATAGGTGTAATGTTTGCGGTAATGAGGTTGTTGTAACAAAGGTTGGCGGCGGAGAACTTGTTTGTTGCGCTCAAGCGATGGAAAAAATCGAAGGGTAAAATAAGGAAGGAGGTGATTAGCATGTGCGACTCTTGCGGGTGCTCTCCATGTAAGAAATGCGGTAAGCCAATCAAGAATGGAGTTTGCGAAGGCTGTAAAAAGAAAGCTGATGAATGCGTTTGTAAGAAATAATTTTTAGACATCTTGGTTTAAACATAATATATTTACGTACAAAATAGCCGTAGTTACAAAAAGTAGCTGCGGCTATTTTTTTTTGAAAGTATCTCATTGATGCATTAAACCTTGATTATCGTCTTCCCCGGATTTATAATAATTACCTATGGCCTGGCATGTTTATATTATTGAATGCAAAGATGGAAAGTTTTATACAGGCATAACTAAAGATTTAAAACGTAGATTAAGAGAGCATGATAGCGGTAATGGTTGCAAGTATACCAGTTGTCGCGCTCCGGTTAAATTAGTACATAGTGAAAAAGCATTAAACAGGTCGCGAGCGCTTAAGAGAGAGGCTCAGATTAAGCAGCTATCAAGGGAAGCGAAGCTCAAGTTGATTAAAAGGGTAGATGTAGATTGAAGGCAGTTCTCTAAAATTAGAGGATTGCCTTTTTTTGTGAGGAGGATGAAAATGCTTAAAAGATTGTTTAGGTTTTTGCTTGTAAGTTTTACTGCAGTTAATCTTTGCGGTTGTGTTGTGGCTATGGGGGTAATGGCTGAATCAGCGAAAGCAAAACAAAATTTTGATATTCCTTATTCTCAGGCTTTAGATGTAGTCAAGGGAGCACTCAAGACGCTAGATATAGAATTTGAAAGAGCGGATATAAGGCAGGATATAGCGCAAGTAAAAGGCAAGTATAGCAATGGCAGAACAGTCCGGATTTTAATTTCTAAGGTTAGTGATACAGAGTCTGAGATAGCGGTGCGCGCTGGCATGACCGGTGCAGGAAAAAAAGATGCAGAAGATATTCTTAAGGCTATTGCTGATTACTACGATTTGACAAAAACAATAACTAAATAAAGTAGAAACAGTTTCTATCTATAAAGGTATCGGTTTATGATGGTGCGTTACTTAAAATCTTTCAGCTTTTTTAGTTCTATCCTGGTTCTTCTTTTTAATCCTTCTATGCTCTTCGCTGAGTCGTATGCTGATTCAATCGCAAACGCACTAGCCAATATCAAGAATGTATCCGGTACCAATGCCTTTGTCCCTAATTATCCTACACGTGGCAATAAGGCGATGATTACTATTGAAGGCAGCCCGGCAGCGGAAAATCCTGATTTTGGCTTGACGTATAAGAGTAATTACGGAGATGGAAAAGATTACCTTATAGTTAGGACTCTTACCAATTCGGGTTATTATTGCAGCAGTAGTACCGGGGCCCTGACAAACGGCACAGGGGATTATACCACTTTCGGAAAAGCTTCTGCATCTGCCACTTGGGTTACTACCGGTAATGATGCCACAAATTTTATTAATAATAATGTTTCTTCTGCGGCTAATCTAACCACTTCTATGGAACGCGGTTTAGGTATGAGTGGAGCAGGGACGCATACTGCAGTAGTGGAATACGGTGTGCTTGCAAATAATAATAAGCTTATCCGTCCGACCAACCTGCTGACTATTAAAAGTCCTTATTCTACAACTAATACTGATTACACTTATCATGATTCTTTTACAGCGGTAAACCCCGGAGCTGCGGTTATGGATCCCGAGGTTTTTAGTAATGCGCAGGCTTATTTACGAGCCTGGCAGACTTCTGCATTGGTTAATGGCACTTTTCCCTGGACGGAATTGGGCTATACATATTACTGGGGCCAAAGTTCTACGGCTCTTAACAGTATCCAAGGATTAAGCGAATTTATTATATTAGGGACTACGGCAGTGAAAATTATCGGTATATATTCTCCGCAGTCTTACTATTATACTAAAAATTCTGGTCAATATGGCAATGGATACGCAAATTTTAATGTTACGGGAGGCTGTGATACTGTCTGGGCGGGAAATGCTTTTCAGTCTGAAGCCAGCACAAATTCGGCTAGCCCGAACACGATTACCATCGCCAGCGGCGCGACGATTTCCGGAGGCCAGGGCATTCTGGTTTGGTCGCCGAATTACACTGTTACTAACTCAGGGACAATCAGCGGAGCGACGGATAATAAGCTTAAGGATGCTAATGTAAATCCTGTCCGTCCAGGCATGAGCAATACGGTGAATGTGGCAC
The DNA here is from genome assembly GCA_028715415.1 of Candidatus Omnitrophota bacterium. NCBI lineage: Bacteria > Pseudomonadati > Candidatus Omnitrophota > Candidatus Omnitrophota bacterium. The sequence goes on from JAQURX010000006.1 coordinate 21,565, forward strand.
TACTTTTCTTAGGGGATACTACTTACGGCAGTATAGCTGGCGGTAAAAATATACTTACTAACTCAGGCACGATTTCCAGCCCCGGGACCGCTATAGAGGCAGATGCCGGGAATACAGATATTACTAATAATGGAAGTGGCATAATTTATGGAAATAATTATGCAATTCTAACTGCTGCGGGTGATGATACTGTTACGATAAACGGCGGCGAGTTAACCGGAAGCATAGATTTGGGAACCGGTACAGATACATTTGAGGTAGCAGGAACAGCGACTCTTAATTTTTTTCTTAACCGTGATACGCGCACTTCAGCGCAGCTTGTAAACGCGGAAACAGTTACTCTTGCTGATAATAAGGCAACGCTTGCTGTTACTGCAGCAGTGGGTACAAGCAACTTTCGCACTAACGATAGTTTTCTGATTGTTGATGCCAAGACAAAACTTAACGCTGATGTGGCTAAAATCTCTGTTGAAAACGATCCTACCCTTCCTATGGTAACTTTTTCAGCGAGTAAAAGCGGGGAAACTCTTTCTCTTATTGCTACCCGCGACAATACTTATTATAAAAATAATAGTAGTAACAGTTCGTTAGGTTCTGCTCTTGATAGCTTGGCTGATTCTGCAAGCGTTGATATGTCAGAAATAATCGGGGCGCTTGATGATTCAGGTAATGCGTTGAATACCAAAAAGCTAGAACCGGTGGCAGCCTTACCTATTGTTAATACGGTGATACAAACGTTGAGTAATTTTGTGAATGCATTTACTTCCCAGATGGCGCGCCTTAATAACGATGATTCTGAAATAGAGGTTTATGCGGTAAATGGCGATAAAGAGATGCTCTTACCAAATAGTGCTGCGCATAATCTACTTGCTTACAATAGTAATTCAATTCTTGAGAATTCTTATGACCGTCCGCAAAATTGGGAAGTTTTTGCTACCGGCTTTGGTGTAATGGGTTTTCAGTCTGATCACGATAATGCTGTTGGTTACGAGAGCGGTGGTGGAGGGACTCAATTCGGGTTTTACCGCCGTGCCAATGATGAATTTATGTTAGGGTTTCTTGGCGGGTATATGTTTAATAATGTTAAGCTTAATCAGGAAACCGGTTCTCAGGATATTAATTCTGTGCGCATAGGCCCTTGCGGGAAATGGATGCGCAAGGATTTGTATGCCACGGGGGCTGTTACTTATGGTTATCATGGAGTTAAAGCTAATCGTAAAATAAATATTGGCATAATTAACCGGCAGGCAGACGCGGATTACAGTATGCATGATATTTCTCCATTAATTGAAACTGGGTATATTTTCAGGCCTAAGAAAAATCTGGAAATTGTTCCCAATATTTCTTTGCAATATGACTGGATGCATAGCCAGTCATATAATGAATCAGGCGCGGGGTCAGCGGATTTAAGCGTTGACGCGTTTAACTCTAATTCTCTTATTTCTGTGCTTGGAGTCCGGTTCAATGGCCGTATAGACTTAAAGAATAGCGTATTTCTTCCGGAATTCAATGTGGGTTGGCAGCATGAGTATTTAGGCCGTTTAGGCGATGTGAATGCTTCTTTTTCCAGTGAATCTTCAGGAGCTTTCACTACTCACGCAAATGTATTTGACCGCAATGCCGTAAGAGCAGGGGTGGCGGCAAATTTTATTTACGGAAAGAATCACAATGCTTTATCATTTCAGTATAATGCCGAAGTTTATGATTCTGCTTCCAACCACGTTTTTAGTGTCACCAGTAGGAATTATTTTTAAGTAAAAAAGGTAAGTTTTTTGAGAAAATATGGGCTTGTTTAGGAGCAAAAATGCAAGTAAGATTTAAGCGTTATCTATTTTTATTTGTGGGATTTCTTGTAATTTTTATTATTTTGTCCTCCAGGGTTTCTGCCGAGACTAAAGAGATTCCTCTTCTTGAGCCATTTACTAAAGAGGATCGCGTTCTTGTCCTTGCTCCTCATCCTGACGACGAAGATATAGGATGTGGAGGCGTAATTCAGCGTGCCCTTAAATCCGGTTCTCAGGTAAAAGTGGTATACCTGACCTGTGGAGACAATAATATATTCTCAATAATATTTTACAATAAATTCTTATTTCCGCTTAAGCTGCTTTTTTTGAAGAAAAAAGATTTTATTGACTTGGGCCATCAGCGTGTGCATGAGGCAATAGAGGCAATGAAAGTATTGGGGTTGAATGAGAAGGATCTTATATTTTTAGGTTATCCTGATCATGGGACCGATCAGATGTTTGTTTATAACTGGAAGCATGAAAAGCCATACAGAAGTTCTTTTAGCGGGCACGCAAATGTTCCTTACGAAGAGAGCATAGGTTATAAAAAAGAATATACCGCGGATAATGTCATAGAAGATGTGAAGAGAGTGGTCTCAAATTATAAACCGACTAAAATTTTTGTTTCATCTTCTTCTGATGTTAATGGCGACCATTGGGCATACTATTTATATTTAATGGCTTCTCTTGCGGATTTAAACAAGCAGGTTCCCGCTCCAAAAATATACCCATATCTTGTCCATGCCCCCGGCTGGCCACTTCCGCGGCATTACCACCCTGAGCTTGAAATAGAGCCTTCTTACAAATTCTTTGGAGATGCTTTAGCGCTTGTTAATTGGCGGCAGCTTAGGTTGACAAAAGAAGAAATAGAAAAGAAGCATCAGGCTATGTTGGCGTATGATAGCCAGGTTCGCGTTAGTGCCTTTTATCTTATGGCCTTTGTGCGCCAGAATGAACTATTCGGAGATTTTCCTAGTATCGTTTTAAAAAGGCAATATCCTATTGACAAGCCGGAACATGATGTGGTTTTTACTTCGGATACGCAATGGTTCGGTTACGCAGTTGTTAATGATTATCTTTGGATTAGGTTTAAGAAGCCCAAAGAACTTAAGCATAGGCTTAATGTCACTTTTTCTATTTTTGGCTATAGATATGATGTGCCTTTTGCCAAGATGCCGAATACCCTTGTGCGGATTAAATATAATAAGTTTAGTGTTTATAATGCGACAGAAGATAGCAAGGTTTGTGTCGCTGGAGCATCTTTAGATTTTAATCCGGAGTCGGTAATTTTTAAGATTCCACTTAGTGTATTGGGGAATCCAGAAGGATTTTTATTCGGTTTCGAGACTTCAGAACATTATTTGCCTGTAGGCAGTACTTCTTTCCGGGTGATTTCTATTGAATAGACAAGGAAAAAATGATTGCAGCCTGGCGAGATAGGAGGATGGATTAAAAAATGGTTAACTTAACCCAGAAAGAGAAAGATTTACAAGTAAGAGTGATTCGTGTTTCAATGTTTTTTTCAATAGCTATCTTCTTAATTGCTTTAATTGCGGGGATAATCTCGGATTCAATTACGCTTCTTTTGGATGCTTCCGCGGGATTTATTACAGTATTTATGGCTTTTGTTGTGCATTCCAATATAAAGAAACTTGATAGGCCACCGGACAGTTTTTTTAATTTCGGTTACGATAAATTTGAGCCTTTTACCGTGGTAATGCAAGGCGGGATGATAATGTTTTCTTGTGTTGTTGCTCTGTATTTTGCTATTCAGGATATCGTCCATGCTGAAGATGTGGCGCGTTATGATATCCCGATGATTGCTTCTATGGTTTCTGGTGTTATCGCTTTGATTATTGCATTCTTTATCCGTAATGTATCTGTAAGAACGCGTTCGCACATGCTCAAGGCTTCTGCTCTGCACTGGTTTGTGGATAGCTTCTTTTCTTTTGCTATGGTTTCTGGTTTTGCTTTCGGTTACTATATGCAACAGAAGGGTTATCATCGTATTACTCCTTATGTTGACCCTGCGATGACGATAATTCTCGCAACTATCCTTATTTGGACCCCGATAAAACTCATTAAAACAAATTTACGCCAATTACTTGATGCTGCTCCGTCAGATAAAATACGTGCGGAGGTAGAAAAAATAGTTGATAGGCACAAGGCGAGGGCTTTTGGAATTCACAGTATTAGAATGAGGGAAGTAAATGAAAAGGTATTTTTATATATTTGTTTTCAGATGCATGGCCATATTACTATGCTTCAGGCACAGGAATTTGTTAAGGCTTTTGAAGCCGATGTAGCCGAGCATTTTCCTAAGTACGATGTTATTGTATATTTTTATCCGGTAATAGCACGGTAAAAGACAGTAGTTAATTAATTAAATCCGTGAGTTTATAAATTACTTGTAATAATAGTAACGAATATTAAAATAACTAAGAGGAATTCACATGAAATCATTTACAGAATATTTGTGGTTTAATACGAAACAGAGGCAGGAGTTTATAAATGTAACGGCTCAGGTTGAAGAGGCAGTTAAGAAGAGCGGGGTCAAAGAAGGACTTTGTTTGGTAAACGCAATGCATATAACCGCTTCAGTATTTATTAATGATGATGAATCAGGATTGCATGATGATTTTAGCCAGTGGCTTGAAAGGCTCGCACCATACGGTAAAGATAAGTATAGACATAATCTTAGCGGTGAAGATAATGGGGATGCGCATTTAAAAAGAACGATTTTAGGCAGAGAAGTTGTAGTTGCGATTACTAATAGTAAGCTTGATTTCGGCCCCTGGGAGCAGATATTTTACGCTGAATTTGACGGCAGGCGCAAGAAGAGGGTTTTAATAAAGATTATCGGTGAGTAAAGAAATATGAACGCAATTAATTAGATTGGAGTAAAGAGCATTTGTTAAGGGGTTTCTAAATTAAAGCGATAAGCTTTTATGTATAAAAAGTTAAAAAATAAACAAGAAAATTAATTGTTAAGAAGGAAATAAAGTGATAGTATTTAATACATGAAAATTAGTGAATATTTAATTAAGTCAATTGAGGATACAGGTACGCGGCACGTATTCGGCATACAGGGAGATTATATTCTTAATTTTTATAATCAGCTTTGTGAAAGTAATCTTAGGGTTGTTAATACTTGCACAGAGCAAGGCGCTGGTTTTGCCGCGGATGCTTACGCCCGGATAACAGGGTTTGGGGTGGTATGTGTTACGTATGGCGTCGGTGGCCTTAGTTTAGCTAATAGTACGGCACAGGCATTTGCTGAGAGGTCTCCTGTTTTAGTAATTAGCGGTGCACCGGGAGTCTCTGAACGCCAACATAATCCTCTGCTTCATCATAAGATCAGTTCTTTTCAGGCACAGCTTAATATTTTTAGAGAGATGACAGTAGCGCAGGCTGTTTTGGAAGATTCTAATACCGCAGGTTCTGAAATTAATCGTGTAATTAATGCCATTAAGGAAACAAAGCGGCCGGGTTATATTGAGTTGCCCCGGGATATGGTAAATGAAGAAACCTATGAGTTGGTTTTACCTTTGAAAGAACCGTTGCCCATAGACCAGAATATTATTGACCAAGCTTGCCACAAGGCATTGGATATGATTGCTAAAGCCAAGCGGCCAATTATAATCGCTGGTGTTGAGGTTCATCGTTTTGGGTTACAGGAACTTTTGTTAAGATTTATTACGCGCTCAGGATTGCCTTTTGTAACAGGGGTCTTAGGAAAATCGGTAATTGCAGAAAACCATCCTCAGTTTATCGGAGTCTATGCCGGAGCTATGAGCCCGGAGAATGTAAGATCTGCAGTAGAAGATTCTGATTGTGTTATTGCTATTGGGCCACTTATAACTGATTTGGCTACAGGCATGTTTTCATATCATATTAATCCAAATCAAGCTATAGTTTCATCACCGGACAGCCTCTTTGTAGGGTCTCAGTCATATCCTGGTATTAGTATGGGGAAATTTCTTGAACTTATAACTTTGCTGCCGCAACCCAAGCTAACTTCTCAGTCATTAAATAATTATGAAATTCCTTCATTTGTCCCAGAACCTGATAAGGCAGTATCCGTAGAGCGGCTTATTGTTTGTGTTAATTCTTTTATCACTGACGATACTGTTGTGATAGCTGATGTTGGAGATACTTTGTTTGCAGGGCTTGATTTGCGTGTTCATGGTAAAACTGAATTTTTTTCTCCTGCTTATTATGCTTCTTTAGGTTTTGCAATCCCGGCAGCTTCTGGTGTCCAGTTTGCTATGCCTAAAAAGCGCGTAGTTATTCTTGTTGGGGATGGATCTTTTCAAATGTCAGCGGCAGAATTATCTGTCGCCGCGCGTTATCAATTAAACCCGGTTGTTATTGTTTTTAACAATGGTGGTTACAGCACATTTCGTTCGATGATAGATGGAGAATTTAATGATGTCCAGCCCTGGCGATACGCGGAGATTGTTAAAGTTATCGGAGCAGGGGAGGGGTATACTGTTTCAAAGGAAGAAGAGCTATCAGCTGCTCTTTTGGCTGCCAAGAATAATAATTCTTCTCCTACTATTATAGATGTAAGACTTGAAAAGAATGATTGTTCTGAAAGATTAAGAAAGCTGACAGATAAACTTAAAAAGCGGGTATAGAAAGAAAGGAGGGCGTATCAATGTTACTTAGAGTAAAATTGTTTGTGTTAATGGTCTTATGTGTTCCTTTATTGGCTTCTGCAGCAGATGCCGATATTAGTGCTGTTGAAACAAAAGAACAGTCTTCAGCCGGGCCTTTTAAAAGCTTTACTCAGACATTCAAATCAAATGGAGGGTATTTAGATTTGGGGATGCGTTTTGGGTATATCTATGGGCAGAATTCATACGATATGAATCACCATGTTAGCGAACTCGAGTTTCCTTTTAGGACATACATGGGGGGCGGAAAAATTAATATAGGTTATAAAGATTTATCAATCAATGCTGAGGCTTGGTCATCTTTGTTTGATGATCCAAGTGCCGGATGGCATACTAAAGATAAAGATTGGGATTCTGCAGGGAACTTGGAATCTGATACTAAATCGTATTCGGATATGAATGCAATTATCTGGGATTTAAGTATGCGTTATAATCTTCTTAAATTTTCTTTTGGTAAGAAGAGTTCCGCAGAGGAATGTAAAAGATCCGAAAATATAAAATTAGGGTTCTTGATGGGGTATCGTTTTGAAAGGTTCGGTTATAAAGACTATGGCTTGTATCAGACAAATGGTTCTGACAGTAGTTATGGAGATGGTGAGTTGGTTTCTGAATATAAAGTAAAATATAATTTGCCTTATTTTGGTTTGGCTATGGATGTTGGCAATGAAAAAATGGGCGTTCAAATGAATGCAAAATATGGTTTTAAGCCTCACGCCAAGGATTATGATAACCATTATTTAAGAAAGCTCAACTTTTATGCGGATTACAAAAAGAAGCCGAATGTCTTTATGGCTAATTTTGTCCTCTTTTATAAATTTCTTAAAAATTGGGAAGCAAACTTAGGTGCTGATGCTGCTCTTATCAGGATGGATGGAAGGACTTGGGAGAATAGCTCTTCTAATTGGGATTTAGACCAAAGCATAGATACCAAGCAGTTTATTTACTGGATGGGAGTGGGGTACAAGTTTTAACAGGAAGTAAAGAAGAATAGTTGTAATAAAAGCATTGGGAGAGTATAATACTTTCTCAATGCTTTTATAGAAAAGAGAAGAGATGAAAAAAATTGATTGTGTTAAATGCAAAAAACAACATGCCTGTTGTGATTTTGGAGCTTGGGTTGATTTGGAAGAAGCAAAGAAAATTGCAACTCTTGGGTTAAAAGGGATTTTTTATCATCTTGAAAATGACGATAGTTTCCCTTCCGGATTTAAAGTAGGAACGAGCTATGAGGATAACAGGTGTTCTTTCCTCACCAAGGACGGTTTATGTTCTATCCATAAAGTTGATTATAAATTAAAGCCAAGGTATTGTAAGGAATTCCCTTATGAACACGGAAAGTTATCCCCGTTAGCAGAGGCATTGTGCCATCTAGCCAAACCAAAAAGAAAGACTAAGAAAAGAAAATAGTAATATGAAACAAGCAATTCAGTCGGTTTTAATATGGGCTGTTGGGATTTTTTTGATTGTGCTATTATTTTTTGTTATGTTGCTTCTTTCCATAATCCTTTATCCATTCGATAGGAAGCGTAAGATTGTGCACGCGCAGTGTTTCTGGTGGACAGATGCCGTAACAGCCTTAAATCCTTATTGGGATGTAAAAGTAAGCGGCCTTGAGAACATAGACCATAGTAAGACGTATGTTGCCGTGTCTAATCATCAGAGTTTGGCTGATATTGTATTAATGTATAAAACAAAGATGCAGTTTAAGTGGGTGGCAAAAGAAAGCCTTTTTAAGATCCCTATCTTAGGGTGGAATATGATGCTTGCCAAGCATATACAGCTTAAGCGCGGGGATTTCTCAAGCATAAGAAAAGTTTATAGACAGGCTGGCGATTGGTTGCATCAAGGCGTATCAGTCCTGTTTTTTCCTGAAGGAACCAGAAGTGATAACCACGAAATGGGAGAGTTCCAGAATGGGGCGTTTAAACTTGCTATCAAAGAGCAGGTACCAATCTTGCCAATCTTAATTGAAGGGACCAAGAATGCTATCCCGAAAGGTGATTGGAAATTCACAACAAAGATTTCCTGTGTTATAAAAGTCCTTCCACCGATAGAAACCTCGGGTTTGCTTATGCGTGATTTTGGGCGTTTGCGCGATTTAACAAAAGCACAGCTGTCTTAATTTCAATATTTGTTGTATAATTTTTATTTAGGCTTATAATTATTTTGCTAGCTGTTGCGTCCCTATGGGATTAAAATGGAGGAGACATGGGGGGAAAAATACTAATTGTTGATGACGAGTTAGATTTTATTAAATTGCTGACTATCAGGCTTGAGCATGCAGGTTATGGGGTTGAATTTGCAGTTAACGGAAAAGAGGCAGTTGGGGCATATGTCAAATCTTTGAATGACGAAGAACCGATTTCTCTTATTCTTTTGGATATTGTGCTTCCGGATATAAACGGGATAGAAGTTTTAACGATAATTAGGAAAGAAGAGCAATCTAGGGGGATAAAAAATGAGGAAGGTGTGCCTATTTTTATGCTTACCGGTTATGACAGGCCGTGGATGGACCCTTCTGAACTTATAGGAACAGATGACTATATAGTAAAACCTATCAACGCCGAAGAATTGCTTAAAAAGATAGAAAATCGTTTGAATGAAAAGGAACTAAAATAATCCAAAATCATCTGTGCTTTTTGATATCCCAAGCTTTAAAAATGCTTGGGATTTTTTATGGCTGGGGTATAATAATGCCTGAAGATATTTTTAATTCTTATGGATAATAAAATTGAACGTGATTTAGGAGAGCAGCCGATTGCAGGAATCATGGCTGAATATGGACTTAAGCCAAATGATTTAGTAAATAATTCATCAGAACAGATTACGCATAAGATGGTCTCCCGAGCAGTTAAGGGCAGGCGCCTGACTCCTAAAATTCAGCAAAAGATTCTTAATGCTTTGAATAAGGCCTTAGATAAGCAGTTTGTACTTAAGGATCTCTTCAATTATTGATGTGGAGATATAGGCATGAAAACTGGTGATTCTCGTTTAGTCTATTCAACTCAAGTTGGCGCAGTATGTCCTGACTGCGGCAAGCCGAAGAATAGTTGTATTTGCCGGCAATTAAAAAGAAAAGCTGTGCCGCAAGCAAGTGGTAATGTGCGCATACGCTATGAGACTGCAGGCCGTAAAGGAAAGGGGATGACTTTGATTACAGGTTTACCTTTAAGCCAAGAGGCTCTTTTAGATTTGGCTAAAAAATTAAAGCAGCAGCTTGGTACGGGTGGAGCAGTAAAAGATTATGTGATTGAATTGCAGGGTGACCATTGTAAGAAAGTTAGCCTATCTTTGCGTAAGCTGGGGTATTCGATTTAGAGGAGGAGAGGTATGATGAAGGATATTAAAATGAAACAGTTCTCCGCAGGCAGTTGTTATTCTTATATTCTGCATTCTAAAGGCGAAGCTTTAATAATTGACCCGCATATTAGCCTGCTTGATGAATACAAAGCATATTTAGAGAAGAATACTTTAAATTTAAAATATATTATTGATACCCATACTCATGCAGACCATTTTTCTTTAGCAGCAGTTCTTAAAAAAGAATTAAATGCTCCAGTTTTAATGTACGAAAAAGCAATTTCAGGCGTAGTTGACAAGCGGCTTAAGGATAATGAAGAAATTAAACTTGGGGAATCTATTGTAAAAATATTATATAGCCCCGGGCATACGGACGATGCAATTAGTATCCTTGCAGATGGAATGCTTTTTACCGCAGATGTGCTTTTGATAGGAAGCGTTGGCCGCACCGATTTCCAGAATGGCTCACCCGAGTCAATGTTTGATACTCTGCAGCGTATTAAATCTTTGCCAGAAAATACAATTATTTATCCGGGGCATGATTACCATGGAAAATATTCTTCTACTCTCAAGTCTGAGCTTAAATCAAACCCTTTTTTAATGGAAATTGACAAGGGTATATTTGTTGCCAATATGCGTTCTAAGCAGATTCCTAAACCGTTTAATATTGATAATATTATTCGTGTTAACCAGAAGGGAGAAGCTGCGGTTTTAGAGATGATTTCAGTAAAAGAGGCTCAGGAAGATTTAGTGAGAAACCCGAAGGTTAAATTGTTAGATGTCCGATCAGTGCTGGAGTTTTCTCAGGAACATATAAAAGGAGCATTAAATGTTCCTATTGATATGCTTAAGTTGAGGCTGGCTGAATTTAGCCAGCCGGATTTATCTTATATTGTGCTTTGCCGGACGGGGAATCGTTCTCCGATGGCTGCTGATATGCTTATTCAGTCGGGAATCAAGGGCGTCAAAATCATGAAAGGTGGGATGACTGAATGGAAAAAAGAACATCTGCCGGTTGAAAAAGGAGAGGGCGGGATCTCTCTTGAGCGGCAAGTGCGTTTGATTGCAGGGGCAATTATTTTGTCAGGCATTTTATTGTCTTTATTCTTGCATCCGGGATTTATTGCAATATCAATATTTGTGTGCTGCGGCCTAATCTATTCCGGGATTACCGACAATTGTTACATGGGTATGCTTTTGATGAAGCTTCCTTACAATAAGAAACTTTATAAAACTAAGCTTGGCGGCGGCACTTGTGCAATGGGCTAAAACATATGAATAATAAATTTGATAAAATTGAGAGGTTATTAGGAAGAATTTTTATTTCCATTATTGCCGTTGTTATTGTCTTTACTTTTTGTGAAATACTAGCAAGGGTTAGGTTTAGTTCTTATCCGATAATGGAAAGATTCTCTTCTGCCTACTTAACTCTTAAGCCATACGTAATGGTTGGTTGTACTAAGAACATACAAATAGAAGATAATGAGTATTTGAACAGCTTAGGCTATAGAGGTAAGCTTCCGGAAAAAGAAAAAAAGCCCGGGGAATATAGAATATTTATGCTTGGGGGGTCAACGGTATTTGAAGGTAAACCGCCCATTCCAGCTCTTTTAGAAAACGAGTTTAAAAAGTCCGGTTTTAAGGGCGTTAATGTTTATAACTTTGGAATAATTGCCGGGGCATCTTCTCAGGAATTAGCTTCAATTCTTTTTGAGATATCTGATTTTAAGCCGGATTTAATAATCATGTATGACGGAAATAACGACATGAATATATCTAAGGGTTTTGATCCCCGTCCAGGGTATCCTTTTAATTTCTTGGTTTATGAGAATAATCCGTTGATAAAAGATAATTTAAAAGGTTATCCTGCTTTTACTTATTTTATCTTTGGCAGCACATTATTGAGGCATTCATTTCCTTCTTATTTTGTGCACACTCTTGTCCCTCTGGATAAATTAAGAAAGCAGGTTAATTATCTTTCTTCTGAATGGAAGGATGCTATTGTGACTACATATGTTAATAATTTGATAAAAGCAGAAAAGGTCTCCGGTGCTTTTGGGGCAGATTTTATTGCTTTTTTTCAACCCACGCTTGCCTTTAAAAATATTCTTTCTCCTAATGAAAAGAAGAATTCTGAAGTGGAAGATCGACTTTTTGAATTTGATATGCGCAAAAGATTATTTTTAGAACTAAAAAATAATAATTTTGGTAAATTAATAGACTTAAGTGATATCTATAAAGATTATCCTGATTGGGTTTTTACTGATACGGTTCATACCCGTCAGGAAGCAAAGCAGTTAGTCACAAAAGAGATTTATAAACACGTTTTACCGTTAATTGAAAAAACAGTCAAACCAGATTCTGGCGGATGAAATTTAAAAAATCTATTATTTTTTTAGGATTTATTCTTTTACCTGTATCCGTAAATGCACAGGATATGCATATGGCTCATGGAATGAAGCCGATGTTAAGTTTTTATGGAAGCTATCCTGAAACTCGCGAGGCAAGCGGGACAAGCTGGCAGCCGGAGACTTCTCCAATGGAAGGCAAGCATTTTGTCTCTCATGATTGGAATATTATGTTACACGGTTATGTGTTTGGGATTTACGATAATCAGGGAGGCAAGAGGGGGAAAGATAAGGGTTTTAGCTCTAGCATGTTTATGTTGATGGCTGATAGAAAATTAGGGCCCGGAACATTTGGATATCGCAGTATGTATTCGCTTGATCCTTTGATGGGAAAGAAGGGGTACCCTTTGTTATTCCAGACTGGAGAAACTTATGATGGAATTCATCCTTTGATAGATCGCCAGCATCCGCACGATTTTTTTATGGAGGAGGCTTTGACATATAGTTTGCCGCTTTCCGGGGAAAATTCTTTGTTTGGATATTTTGGCTTACCTGGTGAGCCGGCATTAGGCCCACCTGCTTTTATGCATCGTTTTTCAGCGATGGATAATCCTGAAGCGCCGCTCGGGCATCATTGGCTGGATTCAACGCATATTACTTACGGAGTTATTACTTTTGGATGTATTTTAGATAAGTTTAAGATGGAAGGTTCTGCTTTTCGAGGAAGAGAGCCTAATGAAAATCGCTGGGATATTGAATCACCTAAATTTGATTCATATTCTGGTAGAGTTACATTTAACCCCGACAAGAATCTGTCTTTTCAGGCAAGCTATGGTTATCTGGACAGTCCGGAGCAGCTTGAGCCAAATATAAATGTCGGAAGAGTTACGGTTTCTGCGATGTATAACCGTAATTTTCAAGATGGAAACTGGCAGACTACATTTGCCTGGGGGCGTAATGATAAGAAGCCAGGCCTTGCTACGAACGCATTTTTACTTGAGTCCGCAATCAAATTTCTGGAATCACATACAATCTTTAGTCGATTTGAATATGTTGAAAAAGATGAGCTTTTTGAAGATGGTGAGCCGTTGGCAGGGAAAAGTTATGATGTTAAAAAGTTTTCCATAGGTTATATATATGATTTCTTAAGTTTAAAAGGTATTGATGCGGGTATAGGGAGTTCATTCAGTACGCATTTTATAGCAAGTAGTTTAGAAGATGTTTATTCGCATACTCCTAAATCTTTTTTAGTGTTTATTCGGGTTAAAATATAATTATGAGAAAAATCTTGCTTATATTTGTTTTTTTAATGTTGTTATCCGGATGTGATGATTTAAAACTTTCCAGCGATTGGCGTGAATGCCCGGTAACTATTGACGCTAAATATTCGGACTGGGGAAGCTCGCAGTCATATTATAATGAAAAAGAAAGAGTGGTTATTAATCTTCTTAACGATAGTGATTATCTGTATATCTGTTTGATTACCAAAAACCGTAAGATAGAAAGCAAACTGATGGAATCGGGCTTTGTGGCGTGGTTTGATCCTCAGGGAGGGAAAAATAAAATATTTGGGATACGTTTCCCAATTGGTTTAAGAAGTATGGGGATTGCTCTATCGGAAGATAAAAGGGATGAGAGCAGGGATTGGCGCAATCAGGAAGATATGAGTGGTTTAATTGATAGAGACAAAGAAAGATTGACAGATATAAAATTCAACAAACGCCTTGAGGCTCTTGAAGGTTTGCAGGAAAGATTGGAAATTCTAAAAGGCCCTCTTATGGATGGTAAGGGTAAAGGTAAGCATGACAGGCCGCCGCATCCGGTAGAAGCTGGCAAAGAACGCGATACTAAAAAGAAAGAAGGATTCTTAAAGGATGATCCTAAAGAATTATCTTTGGAGGAAGCTTGTAAATTGGGCATTGAAGCAAAGGTCGGGAGAGAAAATGATTATTTTGTTTATGAGCTGAAAGTCCCGCTTGTTAAATCAGCTAATCGGCCGTATGCTATAGAGATAAAACCGGATAAGCCTATAGGCTTAGGATTGGAAATAACAATGGCTGGTATGGGTGGAATGAAAGAAGAGTTTCGGGGGCCAGTGCCCGGTGGCGATATGGAACCTTCCGGAAGGTATCATGGAGACAGATTTCAATTATGGGCAACAGTAGTGCTTAGTTCAAATCAGGTTAATCAGAAAGAAGAATAAGTTTATAGAAAATGGTTATTGTCGGGTTATTTATTATTTTAGCTCTTGTTTTATTCGCTCCTTTTTCGGTAAAAATTATTGAGGAGGAGCTCGAGGTTTTTCTTTTTATTATGGGATGTATTGCGGTTACGGTTACATCGCAATGGAGCATCCCTTTGGTTAAAGAGGCTTTGGTTGAGCCGATAAAGATAACTCTTGCGGTTTTTCTTGCCGGTTTAGTTTTTTTTGTCCTTAAGAAATTTATTAAAAATAAGGTAAATAAGATTGCCGATAAAATTGGCATAAAACTTTTTTCTTTCCTTTTGATAATTTCTCTTGGGTTCTTATCAAGTATTATCACCGCTATCATCGCAGCTCTTATCCTTGTTGAAATAGTTACTTTTTTGATATTGGATAGGAAGAACGAGATTTTGTTAGTGGTTCTTGCTTGTTTTGCTATCGGTTTAGGCGCCGCTTTAACTCCGATAGGAGAGCCGCTCTCAACTATTACCGTATCAAAGCTTAAGGGAGCTCCTTATTATGCCGGCTTCTTATTTTTATTCCAGCACCTTAAGTTTATTATAATTCCGGGGATTCTTTTATTTGGTATTTCAGGCTTTATTTTAATGCCAAAAAAGCGCCAAAATAAATATGGTTTAAAAGAGGACAAGGAAGAAGATGTGCAGGATATCTTAATAAGAACGGTTAAGGTTTATTTTTTTGTTGTAGCTCTAATTTTTCTCGGGCAGGGATTTAAGCCCATAGTTGATACCTATATTGTAAGGATGCCTTATCAGGGGCTTTATTGGTTTAATGTTGTTTCAGCTGTTTTGGATAATGCAACTTTGGCTGCTGCTGAAATAAGCCCAAGCTTAAGTTTGGTTCAATTAAAGTCAATTCTGTTGGGCTTATTGATAGCAGGTGGGATGCTTATACCGGGTAATATTCCAAATATTATTGCTGCAGGTAAGCTTAAGATAAAAAGCTCGGAATGGGCTAAAATTGGTGTTCCACTCGGCTTGCTGGTAATGTTTATATGTTTCTTCTTGTTGTAAAGCCTCAACTTAAGAATAAAATCTATTGTCGGCTCTCTATCATAGTGGTAAAATAATCTATTAATACGCTTGCTTGAGTTTTTTGACAAATAATTCTAAAAAAATATATTGTGAGATAAACATGCAGGCAGTTAAATTAAAAATTAACCCAAGTTCTGTAAGAATACAGAATTTGGGTTTTTTATTTGGAGGATGGTATGAAAGGTAAAATAGTGCCGTTTTTTCCAATAGTTGGCATTGGGGCATCTGCAGGAGGGCTTGAAGCCTCCGAAGATTTACTAAAGAATCTTTCTGATAAACCGGGAATGGCGTTTGTCTTTATTATGCATTTATCTCCGAATCATAAAAGTCTGTTGCCGGAATTGTTTGCCCGGACAACAAAAATGCCGGTAAAAGAAATAAAAAACGGTATGCTTATTGAAGTTAATCATGTTTATGTGAAGCCTCCGGATACAAATCTTGCTATCCAAGGCAGAAAATTAATACTTAGCAAGAGGAGCAATAATGATTTTAAGCATATGCCTATAGATTATTTCTTCCGTTCTTTGGCAGAGGAGTTAGGCAATAGGAGCATTGGAGTTATTCTTTCAGGGACAGCTTCAGATGGTACTCTGGGAGCCGAAGCCATAAAAGCTGAAGGTGGTATTGTTTTTGCTCAGGATGAGAAAAGCTCAAGATATAGCGGAATGCCGCAAAGTGCTGTTGTTGCCGGATGCGTTGATTTTGTCCTTTCGCCCAAAAAAATAGTCCTTGAGCTAAGGCGTATAGTAAAGCATCCTTTTATGTCGTCCGTTAAAATTATTAAAGCAAATAAATTAGCTTTGTCGCAAGATAAAGGTTTTGTAAGTATTTTTGCCTTATTACGCCAAAACTTTGGCCTTGATTTTACACATTATAAAGCCACTACTATTAGTAGGAGAATATCGCGCAGGATGCTTTTATTAGGGCTAAAGAATATTAAAGATTACATAAAGTTACTAAGTGATGATAAAAAAGAGTTAAGTAATCTTTACGAAGACTTATTGTTGAAGGTTACCGGATTTTTTAGGGATGAGAAAGCCTTTGAAGTATTAAAGAAAAAGGTATTGCCGTTAATCCTTAAAAATCAGGCAAAAAATCAACAGATAAGAATTTGGATTCCGGGTTGTTCTACGGGAGAGGAAGTTTATTCAATTGCTATGTGTTTTGTGGAGTTGATTGGGGATAAATCAAGCACGGCAAGAATCAAGATTTTTGCTACTGATGTAAGCGAAATTTGTATTAATAAGGCACGCCGCGGTATCTATAGCGAAAACATAAAAGGCGCAGTTAGCTCTGAGCGCTTAAAACGTTTTTTTTCTAAACAAGGCAATTTTTATAAGATCTCAAAGAACTTGAGAGATATGTGTATCTTTTCTAAACAGAATGTCTTTAGCGACCCTCCTTTTTCAAATTTAGACCTTATTAGTTGTAGGAACCTACTAATATATTTCCAGCCGGTTTTACAGAAAAAAGCTTTCCATAATTTTCATTATGGCTTAAAGCCCGGAGGTTTTCTTTTCCTGGGAAGCTCAGAATCGGTGGGAGGCTATTTAAATTTATTTAAGCCGTTGGATAGGAAAGAGAAAATTTTTATAAAAAAATATGTATCAATAGGGCCTGAGCTTCAATTGGAGGAAAGATTTTATCCGCTAAAGAAAGTCGAAATTAAGAAAAGCGTTAGCATTAAGAAAGAAAAAGAAACTGATTTCGAGAGCTTAATAGAACAGGCAATGCTTAGAGAGTATGCTCCTTGCGGGGTGCTGATAGATAGCGATATGGAAGTTGTTTCTTTCCGCGGACACACTGGTAGTTTCCTTGAGTCAGCGGTAGGTAAGCCAAGCCATAATGTATTTAAGCTGGTGCGAGATGGACTGTTTTTACCTTTACGAGCTGCAATCACACAGGCAAGGCAAACAAAGCATACAGTAAAAAAAGTAGCGCAGGATGTAAAACATAATGGCCATAGGAGGCAAGTTCAGATAACTGTTATTCCTATAAAATATGGAATTCCAAAAGAAGAATTTTTCCTGGTGTTCTTTGATGAGGTTATTAAAACTGAAGAGTTTAGGAATTTGCCAAAAGCGCGTAGCAATGATAAAAACGCAAACCTGCAAAAAGAGCTTCTGGAAACAAAAGAATACCTTCAGACAGTTATAGAAGAACAAGAGAGCGCTAATGAAGAAGTAAAAACCGCAAATGAAGAAATATTATCAAGTAATGAAGAATTGCAAAGCACTAATGAGGAGCTGGAAACTGCTAAAGAGGAATTGCAGTCTGCGAATGAAGAGTTGATTACTTCTAACGAGGAACTGCAGAATCGTAACGCCGAAGTTTCTTTATTAAATAATGATTTAGTAAATTTGCTTAGCAGTATCAATATGCCGGTAGTAATGATGGGGACAGACTTGTCAATTCGCAGGATAACCCCTCAGGCAGAGAAGGTGCTTAATGTAGCCTCTTCTGATATCGGCAAGCCGATTACAAGTATTAAACTTAATATAAATATCCCTGATTTAGAAAATATGCTTTTAGAAGTTGTAGATACTTTCCATTCTAAATCCCTTCAGATAAAAAGCAAAGATATGCGTTGGTATTCGGTATATATAAGGCCGTATCGTACCTTAGATAATAAGATTGATGGCGTAGTTATGATTTTTGTTGATATTACAGACCGTAAGTATGTCGAGGATGAATTGGCCCGCGTAAAGGAGCGGGAATACAGGGCGCTTGTTGAAAATTTACCTCAAATGATATTTCTTAAAGACATAAATTCAAATTACATATCTTGTAACGAAAATTTCGCAAAAAATTTGAAGATTAAGCCAAAGGATATTTTTGGGAAGACAGATTTTGATTTTTTCCCAAAAGAATTAGCTGATAAATACAAAGCAGATGACCAGCGGGTTATGTCAGCTGGCAAAACAGAGGAAATTGAAGAAAAATACATTCAGGAAGGCAAAGAGGTTTTTGTTCATACTCTTAAAGCACCTCTTAAAGATGATCATGGTAATGTTATAGGATTATTTGGGCTTTTTTGGGATATAACTGAGCTTAAGCAGGCAGAAGAGGCATTGCGTTTAAGCGAAAGCAAGGTTCGCGCTATTTTTGACCAGTCTTTTCAGTTTATCGGCTTGATGACACTCGATGGCGTACTTATTGAGGCAAATAATACTGCGATGCAGTTTGCCGGAATTAAGAAATCTGATTGTTTAGGGAAGTTTTTTTGGGATACCCCTTGGTGGACACATTCGGCAGAAATGCAGAATAAATTACGCAAGGCAATAACAAAAGCCGCAAGTGGAGAATCTGTAAGTTTTGAGGCAACTAATATTGCTGCTGATAAAAACCTTCATTATATAGATTTTTCGCTTAAGCCCGTTAAGGATAAGAATGGTAAAGTAACTTTTCTTGTTCCTGAAGGAAGAGATATTACTGATCGTAAAAAAAGCGAAATAGCCTTAAGGGAATCCGAAGAAAAGTTTAGAACCATATTTGATAATGCTGTGGATGGGATTATTTTAGCCGATAAGGTTAGCCAGAAGTTCTTTTTGGCTAATAATGCAATTTGTAAGATGCTTGGTTATAGCAATGAGGAAATCAAAGATTTGACTGTTATGGATATTCATCCTGAAAAGGATATTTCTTATGTTATTGAGCAATTTAAGAAGCAGGCAAAAGGAGAAATTTCTTTGGCACGGGAAATACCGGTAAAAAGAAAAGATGGAAGTATTTTTTATGCCGATATAAATTCTTCACCTATCGTAATTTCCGGCAAGGAATATCTTATGGGATTTTTTCATGATGTCACTGAATTGAAGCTGGCAGAGGAAGATAGAAGGCGCGTAATGGATGAAAAAACTTCCTCCGAACTAAGAACAAAGTTTACCTCTATGGTTTCTCATGAATTGAGAAGCCCGCTTACGGTTATTAAGGAAGGTATCAACTTGGTTATTGAAGGGCTAACAGGAAGCATTAATCCTGAACAGAAAGAACTGCTTGAAACTGCCAAAAATAATATTGATAGGCTGGGAAGGCTGATTAATAATGTATTGGATTTTCAGAAAATAGAAGCTGGAAAAATGGTGTTTAATATTCGGATAGATGATATTAATAATGTCGTATTAGAAATTCATAAAAGCATGGATTTAATAGCAAAAGAAAAAAACTTGTTTTTTATCTTGGATTTAGATAATAATGTGCCAAAGATAAGGTTTGATAGGGATAGAATTATTCAGGTTATTACTAATTTGGTGAGCAATGCTATTAAATATACTGAAAAAGGAAGTATTAAGATTAGCACTAAGTATGTAAACAACTCGGTAATTGTAGCGGTCCAGGATACCGGGCCGGGTGTTGATGCTAAAGATTTGAATAGGCTTTTTCATGCTTTTGAGCAGTTGGATAGCCCGAGGGATAAGAAAAAAGGCGGCACAGGCTTAGGATTAGCAATTTCAAAAGATATAATTTTAGCGCATAAAGGAAAAATCTGGGCGGATTCTGAGCTTGGCAAAGGGGCTACATTTTATTTTGCTTTGCCTGTTAAAGAGCGCAGAGGTTAATTATGAGAAAGAAGATTATAATTATTGATGATGAGCCTGATGTCCTTAGGGTTTTAGAAATCAGGCTTAAAAAATCAGGTTATGAAGTTTTTACCGGTTTAAACGGACAGGAGGCTTTAAATTTAGCGCACCAAATTAAGCCGGATTTGATAATCCTTGATGTGTATTTACCTCTAATAAATGGTGATGAGGTAGCTAAAATATTGAAAAATGATTTAAAGCTAAAACATATAGCTATAATTTTAATCTCTGCTACTACCCAGTCTCTTGCCCAAAAAACTAAAGAAAGCGGAGCTGATGGGTTTCTTGTTAAGCCTTTTGAGTCGGTTGAGTTAATTGAAATGATAGAGAAAGCTCTTAAATGAAATTATCCTTGACTCTTAAGCCAAACCCTAATATAATACTGCAAATCAATTAATGTAGGGAAACAAAGGTTTGGTTTAATGTATGTATTAACGAAGCTAAATGAAGCAGTTTCTAGGCAGCTCTCAAAAATTTGAGGGCTGCCTATTTTTTTTGCATAATGCTGCTTAAATTTTAATCACTTGAAAGGGGTTTTCAATGCCAAGAAGAAATGATATTAAAAAGGTTTTGATTATCGGTTCCGGCCCAATAATTATCGGACAGGCGTGTGAATTTGATTATTCAGGTACACAGGCATGTAAGGCGCTGCGTGAGGAAGGTTATGAGGTTGTGTTGGTTAATTCTAATCCGGCGACTATTATGACTGACCCGGGTATGGCGGACCGCACTTATATTGAGCCTTTAACAGTTGAAAGCGTAACTAAGATAATTGCCAAAGAAAAACCAGACGCGCTTTTGCCTAACTTGGGTGGGCAAACAGGATTAAACCTCGCCTCAGCTTTAAATAAGGCAGGGGTTTTAGAGAAATATAAAGTAAAGATTATTGGAGTAAAGGCTGATGCGATTGAGCGCGGAGAAGACCGGGAGGCATTTAAGGCTACGATGAAGAAGCTTGGTATCCCAGTGCCTCTTTCAGAGATTTGTCTTTCTGTTGAAGAAGCTCTTAAGGTTGCACAAAAAATGGGTTATCCTGTAGTAATCCGGCCTGCATATACTTTGGGAGGTACTGGCGGCGGCATTGCCTATAATAATGAAGACTTAAGCACATTAACCACTCGTGGTTTAAATGCCAGTCTTATACATCAAATTTTAATTGAAGAAGCTGTTATTGGTTGGGAAGAGCTTGAGCTTGAAGCAGTGCGTGATGAAAAGAATCAGATGATAACTGTTTGTTTTATTGAGAATATTGACGCGATGGGAGTGCATACGGGGGATAGTTTTTGTGTTGCTCCCATGCAGACTGTTCCTGAGGAATTGCAAAAGAAAATGCAGGATTATTCTTATAGAATAGTTGAAGCTATCGGGGTCGTGGGTGGGACAAATATCCAGTTTGCCCATAATCTTAAGGATGATCGACTGGTGGTTATTGAAATCAATCCCCGTACTTCACGATCCTCGGCACTTGCTTCAAAGGCAACGGGTTTCCCCATTGCCCGCGTTTCTACAAAATTAGCTGCAGGTTTAAATCTTGACGAAATCCCTTATTGGAGAAAAGGTACATTGGAGAAATATGAGCCATGGGGGGAATATGTAGTAATTAAATTTGCGCGCTGGGCTTTTGAGAAATTCCCTAAAGCAAAAGATATTCTTGGTACTCAGATGAAGGCGGTAGGCGAGGTAATGAGTATTGCTAAGAATTTCAAAGAAGCGTTTCAGAAATCCATCCGTTCGCTTGAAATAGGAAGGTATGGTTTAGGTTTCGCAAAAGATTTTAATAGCTTACCTTTGGAAGATCTAAAAATGAAGCTTTCTTTCCCATCCAGCCAGCGCTTGTTTATCATGTATGAAGCGTTACGTAAAGGTATGGGTGTAGACGAGCTTTATGGCCTAACATATATAGGTAAGCCATTTATTCAGGAAATGGAGGAGATGGTAGAACTTGAAGAAGAGATGCTTAAATGCGGATGGAGTAAATTATCGGATGATGTTTTAAAGAAAGCAAAAGCATGGGGCTTTAGCGATAAGTATCTTGCGAAAATCTTTAAATTAGAGGAAAAGGATGTAAGGGCACGCAGGAAAAAGGTTGTCGGTAACGCGCGTTTCGAGCCAGTCCCTGTAAGCGGGGTTGAAAACGCAGCATATTATTATTCTACTTATACTCCGGGTAAAGATTTGGTCCCTGTTTCCGATAAAAAGAAGATTTTGATTTTAGGCGGTGGGCCTAATCGGATCGGGCAGGGAATTGAATTTGACTATACTTGCGTCCACGCTGCATTCGCTTTACGAGATGAGGGTTTAGAGTCAATTATGATTAACTGTAATCCCGAAACAGTTTCAACGGATTATGATACTTCCAATAAATTATATTTTGAACCATTGACGGTTGAAGATGTTTTGGCAATTTGGGAGAAAGAGAAGCCAATAGGCGCTATTGTCCAGTTTGGAGGGCAAACGCCGCTTAATATTGCCTCCGAACTTGAACAAAATGGCGTAAAAATATTAGGAACCAGCACAAAAAGCATTGCTTTTGCAGAAGACCGCGAACTTTTCCGCCAGAAAATGATTGAGCTCGGGATCCGGCAGACTGAGGGAGCGACGGCATTTTCTCTGGAGGAAGCTGTAAAGATTGCTAAAAAGATAGGTTATCCGGTAATGGTCAGGCCTTCTTTTGTTTTGGGCGGCCGCGGCATGGAAGTTATTTACGATGAAGGAATGCTTGTTAAATATGCCAAAGAAGCGATACAGGTGAGCCCGGAGTATCCGATGCTTATTGATAGATTCCTGGAAAAAGCAGTTGAGTGTGAAGTGGATGCGCTTTGCGACGGGAAGGATACATTTGTTGCAGCGGTTATGGAGCATATTGAGCATGCCGGGATTCATTCTGGAGATTCGGCTTGTACTATTCCAACGCGTACATTAAAGCCGGAGCATTTAAAAACAATTGACGAATGGACAAAGAAAATTGCCGCTGAATTAAAAGTAGCGGGTTTGATTAATATTCAATTCGCTATTTGTGACGATAAAGTATATATCCTTGAGGCAAATCCGCGCGCTTCTAGAACAGTGCCGGTAGTATCAAAAGTAGTCGGGATTCCGATTGCCCGCATTGCTACACTTTTAATGTTGGGTAAAAAATTAAGCGATTTTCCCGAGCTTGTGCATAAAAAACTTCCTTACGTCGCTGTTAAAGAAGCAGTTTTTCCCTTTAACATGTTCCCGGAGGTTGATCCTGTTTTAGGCCCGGAGATGCGCGCAACCGGAGAGGTAATGGGAATTGATGAAGATTTTGGTTTGGCATTTTTTAAGGCCGAGGAATCGTCTGGTACGAAGCTTCCTGTAGAGGGAAATTGTTTGGTGACAGTAAGAGATGCTGATAAGCCAGAGCTTTTCCCGATTGCTGCTAAATTGTCAAAGTTGGGGTTTAAAATATTTGCTACGGAAAATACTCAGCGCTTTTTAAAAGAAAAAGGGGTGGATTCGGTTTTGGCAAAGAAATTACACGAAGGCCGCCCAAATATTTCTGATAGTATCAAAAATAGAGAAATTAATTTGATTATTAATACTCCTGTTGGACGTATGAGTGTCCACGATGATAGTTATATTCGTATGCTTGCAATTCAATATAAGATTCCTTATGTAACAACAATGTCTGCAGCCCGTGCAACTGTGGATGGTATTGAAGCTGTAAAGAAAAAGCAGAGCCAGCCAAAGTCTTTGCAGGAGTATCACGCGCTATTAAAGGAAAGTGAAGTAGAAAAAAGCATTGCATGTTAAAACAAAGGGGATGTTACTATGTCAGCTTCAATTAAAGGGACTAAAACCGAAAAGAATCTTTTAAAGGCTTTTGCCGGAGAATCTCAAGCTCGTAATAGGTATACTTATTTTGCTTCTGCTGCAAAAAAAGAGGGTTTTGAGCAGATTGCCAATATATTCACTGAAACTGCGGAAAACGAGAAAGAACACGCTAAGGTTTTTTTTAAGCATCTTGAGGGCGGAGATGTAGAGATTACTGCAACTTACCCTGCAGGCATGATTAAGGATACTAAAACTAACCTCGAAGAGGCTGCTGCCGGAGAGAATATGGAGTGGACAACTCTTTATTCAGATTTTGCAAAAACAGCACGTGATGAGGGCTTCCCTGAAGTGGCGCGTTCTTTTGAGCAGATTTCAAAGGTTGAGAAATACCATGAATCAAGATACAGAAAATTAATTAATAATATTGTTAATGGTGAAGTGTTTAAGAAGAAAGAAACAGTAAAATGGCATTGTATTAATTGTGGTTATGTAGTAGAAGGGGAGGCAGCTCCTAAAGAATGCCCTGCTTGTAAACATCCTCAAGCGTATTTTGAAGTTCTTGCTGAGAATTATTGATACCCTTGGGAGCATTGACACTTTTTTAAAAGCAAGTATAATAAATATATTAATTAGCATTGCTTTATCGAATCCTTACACAATGGAGGGTGGATGAAAGCACGCTTAATGAAATTGGTAACTGTTTTTGTATTCCAGTCCTTTTTTCTCCTCGTAGTTTTCTCGTCAGTTTTCGCGCAAGCCGTATCAGATGATATCTCAGCTTTAAAAAATGAAGTTGATTCCCTGCGAAAAGAATGCCAGCAGTATAAGGAGCTAAACTCTAAATTAGAGTCACGCCTTGAACAGCTGGAAAAAAGAATAAATGCTGTGCAGCCTAACCTAACAGCATCTTCTGTCTGTAAGATACAAAGCTCCAGAGATTGTATATCTCCTCAGCCTCCGGCTCCTGCAAGAAGCGTAAGCGGGGGAGAAGAAAGGCAAGGCCCTTTTGGATTATCTAACGATGATATTTTAAAGATTACAAAAGGATTTGAATTTGGAGGCTTTTACAGGGCTGGCTATGGAACTAACGCCCGCGGTGGAAAAATGGGAGCATTCCAGGCTCCATTAGCACCTGCAAAATACAGGTTAGGCAATGAACAGGATACCTACTTAGAAGCAATATTCGCGCAAAACAACTGGAATCCGGACCCCACTGGAGTTGCATTCCGGACCCAGATGCGTGTTTCCTACCAAACGCAGCAGAATAAATCAGAAGATAATACCAATAGCGTATGTTTGCGCGAATTATATGCGCAGATGGGGAATTTCATTGATAGCGATCCCGATTTGAAGGTTTGGGCTGGAGAAAGATTCTACCGTCTTCCGGAATTAGACCTTAATGATTTTTGGTGGTATGACTTAAGCGGTTACGGCGGAGGTTTTGAAGATATCAGGGTAGGCAATTTAGGAAAATTGGATATCGCTTATATCGGATATTCTGATAAAGACGTTAATCTTTCAACTAACCATGGAAGAATTGAAAAGAATAATTTAAGCGCAATTCTTAAACAAGTTAAAGTCCCCGGAGGATTTGGTACATTTTGGATTAATGGTGGCTATATTAAAGGAGGTAGCTACCAGAGTACCACTTATCCAAGCGTACCGGGAGTTGATTTTGGTTTTATGCATAATACTCCCGATGATACTAATAATAACCAGTTTGCTTTTCAGGCAGGTTTTGGTGCTTGTACCTCTTTATCAGCAGGAGGCAATATTCCGACAGCGACCAATGATAAGAATTCATGGACAATCCGGCTTACAGATATGTTAACCAGAAGGATTAATAACAGGCTTTCTTTGCAGGCAGATGGTGTTTACCAATTTACTGATACCGGTTTTGCCACAAACTCAAAGCAAATCTGGGGGAGCTTTGGTATTAGGCCGGTTATCGGAATTACAAAACATTTGGCCTTAGAAATTGAGCCGGGTATTGATTACATCAATTCTCCAAGAAATAATTATGATACTTTTCTTATGAAGTTTACTACTGCTCTTCGCCTTGCTCCGGGAACTGATATTGGAAGCCATCCGAGGTTTAGGCTCTATGCGACTTATGGCAGATGGGGAGATGATTTTAAGGGAGTTCCCATAGGAGGGGAAGGTTACCGTGATAAAACAAATGGTTTAAATTTTGGAGTTCAGGCAGAGCATTGGTGGTAAGAGACATATAAGGCACAAGTCACAAGGAACAAGGTCACAAGAATATAGAATTTGATTAATTAAGGAGGAATGTATGCGTAGATTTGTAGGTTTGTTATTTGTTAGTTTATTTTTTGTATTAGCAGCGAATAATCTGGTTTGGGCAAAGCAAATGCGTATCGGTGTTTCACTTCCTACGCAAAGAGATGAAAGATGGGTAAGAGATGCTGATAAAATGCGGGAGATTGCTAAAGCAGAAAATATCCAGCTTCTTTTACAGGTTTCAGATAATGATGCTTCAAAACAAATGTCGCAATGCGAGAATCTGCTTGCTCAAGGAATTGATATTTTAATCTTAGCTCCTCATGATGCAACTAGTGCCGCGGCTATCGTGGATAATGCGCGCGCAGCAGGTATAAAAGTTATCTCTTATGATCGTTTAGTTTTAAATGCCGATGTTAACCTTTATATTTCTTTTAATAACTTGCAGGTTGGCCGGCTTCAGGGAGAGTATCTTACAAAAATGGTGCCTAAAGGAAATTATGCCATTTTTGGCGGAGCTCCAACTGATAACAATGCTAAATTATTTAAACAAGGGGCAATGGAAATTATAAAGCCTTTTGTTGATAAAGGGGATGTTAAAATAGTAATGGAGCAATGGATTACTGATTGGCAGCCGACAGTTGCAATGAATTTAATGCAGAATGCGCTTACTATGTCTAATAATAAAATTGACGGAGTTTTAGCGCCTAACGATAATACGGCAGGAGGCATTATTCAGGCTTTAACGCAGGTCGGCTTAGCAGGCAAGGTTCCTGTTACTGGCCAGGATGCGGAGCTTACCGGAGCACAAAGGATTGTTAAAGGAACCCAGGCAATGACTGTTTTTAAAGATACTCGCGCTTTAGCTACAGAGGCAATTCATGCCGCAATAAAAATGGTTAATGGGCAGGACCCCGGTATAACTTCGCACGTCAGTAATAATAAACTTGAAGTTCCTTCAATTTTACTTACACCTATTGTAGTTGATAAGAATAATATTGATGAAGTCTTGATTAATAGCGGATATTTAAAGAAAGCAGACGTTTATAAAAAATAGAGTTTAAAATATGAGCGAGTACATCTTAGAAATGAGGGGAATTAATAAAGATTTCCCCGGGGTAAGAGCGCTGGATAATGTTACGTTTAGCGTTCGGACCGGAGAGATCCATGCTCTTGTCGGTGAGAATGGTGCTGGGAAATCTACACTCATGAAAATTTTAAGCGGGGTGTATCCTGCTGGAACTTATGGCGGGGATATTATTATTGATGGTAAAGAGCAGTTATTTAGGGCTACCAAAGACAGTGAATCCAGAGGAGTTGCCATTATATATCAGGAACTTGCTCTTGTCAGGCAAATGAGCATTGCGGAGAATATATTTTTAGGAGATGAAATTGCAAAGTATGGAGTTATCAATTGGGATGTTTCTTATGTCAAGTCGCGCGAGGTGTTAATCCTTGTTGGGCTCAATGTAAATCCAGCGCTTCCAATTTCATATTTAGGCGTAGGTGAGCAGCAGTTAGTTGCAATTGCAAAAGCATTGTCTAAGAATGCAAAGATTCTTGTGTTGGATGAGCCAACCGCATCATTATCCGAAGGAGAAGCTGAAAAGTTATTAGGGATTTTGAAGAATTTAAAAGAAAAAGGGGTAACTTGTATTTATATTTCACACAGGTTAAAAGAAGTTTTTAATATCGCTGACCGGATTACTATTTTGCGTGATGGCAAAACAGTAGCAACGCATAATAAAACTGATCTAAATGAGAATAAATTAATTGCGTTAATGGTTGGCAGGGAGTTAACTAATATTTATCCGCGCAAGTCTCATGCTTTGGATGGAGTGCTTCTTGAAATAAAGAATTGGACAGTATTTGATCCAGCGATTAATAAAACAATCGCTGATGTTAATCTAACTTTACGAAAAGGTGAGGTATTGGGTATTACCGGCTTGGTAGGAGCAGGGCGCACAGAATTGATGATGAGCTTGTTTAATGTTTGGGGGCGTGTAATTTCCGGTAAGATCTTTCTTGAGGGTAAGCAGTTAAGATTGCGCGACGCAAGAGACGCGATAAACGCAGGGATAAGCCTTGCTTCAGAAGATAGGAAGCGTTTTGGGCTTGTGCTTGAGGAAGATGTAAAAAAGAATATTTCGCTAGCCAGCCTTGAGAGAATATCTAATCATAGCATCGTTAATCAGAATGAAGAGGTGAGGTCTGCCGAGCAATATGTAACCGAATTAAAGATCAAGACTCCTTCTATTGAGCAGAAAGCGGGAAATTTAAGCGGCGGAAATCAGCAAAAAGTTGTCATCGGCAAATGGCTGATGACGTTGCCTAAAGTATTAATACTTGATGAGCCTACCCGCGGCATTGACGTGGGGGCCAAGTCCGAAATATATAACATTATCAATGAATTAGTGGATAAGGGCGTTGGAGTCATTGTTATTTCTTCGGATCTTCCGGAGGTTTTAGGGATAAGTGACCGGGTTTTGATCATGCATGAAGGTAGGTTTAGCGGAGAGCTTATGATTGAAGAAGCAACGCAGGAAAAAATAATGTTTTTTGCTACAGGAGGAAGTTATAGCCATGGAGAAAGATAAGAAGACATATCTAAAAACGCTTTTTTCCGGAAATATCAGGCAATATACAATGCTTATAGCTCTTATTGGTATCTGGCTGATTTTTTCCGTTCTTACCAAGGGAGTTTTTATTTCTCCGCGTAATCTTTCCAATTTGTTTTTGCAGTCAGTTGCTGTGGCTATTGTTGCTGTCGGGATGACTTTTATAATTGTAACAAGAAATATTGATTTATCTGTTGGTTCTGTTGCGGCATTTACCGGAGCGGTAGCTGCTTTCTTGCAGGTAAAGCTCGGTTGGCCCACGGGATTTGCCCTACTTGCTTCGGTTTTGTCGGGTTTGCTCATCGGCGTTTGGCATGGTTTCTGGTCGGGATACCGGCTTGTTCCTTCATTTATCGTTACTTTGGCTAGTATGATGATTTTTCGCGGTGCGGTTTTAGGGATTACTAAAGGTGAAACCATCGCCCCGCTTTCCGATACTTTTAGGCTTATCGGCCAGCATTATCTTTCGCATAAGTTTAGTATTGCCGTAGGAGTATTGACAATAATTTGTTTTATAATTTATGATTTGAACCGCAGGAGGCAGAGAGTTAAATATGGTTTTGCGGTTTCTTCAATATTCCGTCAAAGCTTAAGAATATTATTTGTTGTGGCAGCGATTGTAGCATTTTTTACTATTCTTATCTCAAACCGTGGAGTTCCTTACTCAGTTTTGTTGCTTATGCTTTTAGCTTTTATCTTCCATTTTATTGCCAAGAATACAGTCTTTGGCAGGCAGCTTTATGCAATAGGAGGAAACCCTGACGCAGCTACTCTTTCAGGTGTTAATATTAATAAAAAAATCATGTTCATGTTTATGATTTTTGGAGTAATAACCGCTGTTTCAGGGATTGTTTTGACTTCTCGTCTTAACGCAGCTACAACTTCTGCCGGACAAGGCATGGAATTGGATGTGATTGCTGCAGTTGTTATCGGAGGCACAAGCCTTTTAGGCGGAGAGGGCACGGTTTTAGGTTCGGTAATTGGAGCTCTCATTATGGCCAGCCTTGATAATGGGATGAGCCTTATGGATACTGAAATTACCTACCAGTATATAATCAAGGGCATGATTCTTCTTTTGGCTGTTTGGATGGATATTGCTACAAAAAAAAGAACATAAGTTAAAGGATATATATGAAGCGAAAGCTTGGGTTTTCAATAATTTTCCTATGTTTGGCATTAGTTTTTTCTTTAAGAGCTTTAGCGCAGGAAGAAATGGCTGTTAATAGCTTGCAAAGCGAAAAGAAGCGTAAGCAAGAAGCAGTCGGGAAGCTGCGCAAAGAATTACAACAAAAGATTAAAGCCTACCAACAGGAAGAGCAGCAATTATATCATCAGGTTAAGCTGGCCATGGACAAAGTAAGTGAGTTAAAGAAAGAATTTCGTTTGATGCGCCAGAAGCATAGGCAGTATATTCTTATAGAACGCGAGAAGATCAAATTTGCTAATCAGGGGACGCGCGCAGAATTGCCTGATCCCAATAAGACATGGAAACAGCTTAATAAACAACAGCAATAAATTTTTTCTGCTTTCGGCCGATTTTTTTAGGACCCTTACGCTGTCTGCGTAAGGGTCTTTTAGAATAGATATAAAGGTGTTGCAGGGAATTTTCCTTTGGAGTAGAATAAATAGTATTGATTAAAGGAGAGCTTAAATGGCTAAAGAGGTAAGAGAGCGTAGAAAATACCCAAGGGCTAGTTTAAAATATAAGATAAATATTATCTGCGAAGGAACGGTTGTTTCAGGCAGGCCGAAGGATTACATATTCCATGCTTATACCGAGAATTTGAGCGAAGGGGGCATAAGGGTAATCTTAGAAAAGGAATTAAGCAAAGCTTCTATAGTAAGGTTAGAATTATTTATTACAAGTAAAAAGACTGCTCCGATTGTTTCGGATGGGCTTGTAATATGGACTAAAAAAGTAAATCCTGATGGCACTAAACCGGATTTATTTAATACAGGCATACAGTTTATTGGCCTTGGTGAGATTGAGCAGAAGATTATACGTGGAGTAGTCCAGCATTGCCTTCAGCAGGAATGAATTCTTTAATAAATAATAAGAGGTATAATGAAAGTGTATAGGGATTTTAAGAATGGTTATTCTTTGAAGCATATTTTTTCTTTGTTGGTATTTTTTTGCTTCTTCTGTTTAAGAAATATTCCTGCCGCAGAGGTCCCTTTAGAAAAGATTATTTATGATATCAGTCCTATTGGCTATTCTGATTATCAAGATTTTGGTTTGGTGCCTTTTAGTGGCAGCAAAGCCAATCTGGTAATATTTAAAACAAGTGTTGCTGGTTTTGATGATACGGAGAGGATTTACAGCCATGCGGTTTCCGGGTTGCCTCTTAAGGTTGAGCGGGACGTTTCTATGTGGTTTCATAAGGAAAATATAGTAGAAGATTATTCTCCTAGTGATAATAAGGTAGAAATAACGAAATTTGAAAGCGGCAAGGAAACCGAAAAACATATATTTAAGAGTGATAGCGGGCCTATTAATAACGGTGTTTTGCTCCCGTTTTCTCTGCGTAAAGTGCCTAATCTTAAGATAGGCTGGTCAACTGAGATTAGGCTTCCTGAAAAATTTACAGTAAAGCTTGTTTCTAAGGAGGAAATTGAAGTTCCCGCTGGAAAATTTAAAACACTGTATTTTACAAGTACTCCGCATAAATTTGATATCTGGATCAGCGATGATGATTTGCGTCTTCCTGTAAAAATCCGCGGGGATGGGGTCTTTTCGTATACTCTGTCCATGAAAGAACGCATTACAGAATCAAAGAAAGAAAACAATTGAAGTGGAAGATTAAGAAGGTTTTAGTTAAGTTACTGCGGTTAAATAACACCCCGCATGAAATTGCACTCGGAGTTGCGCTTGGAGTTTTTATCGCAATAATGCCGCTTTATGGCTTGCATACGGTAATGGTTGTTATCGCGGCAATCCTTGTCAAGAAATCTAACAAAATTGCGATTTTGCTTGGGACGAATATTTCTCTTCCTCCAACAGTTCCTTTTATTACTTGGGCAGGGTATGAGATTGGGAAGTTTATTTTAAGAGACGACTTGCCTTCCTTGGCATGGTCTGATTTTAAGGGCATTACTTTCAAAAAAATAGCCGATCTTTATCCGCCTTTATTTTTAGGTAGCATAGTCTTAGGATTGGTTTGCGCGGTGATTTTTTATTTTCTGACTTATTTTATCATTAAAAGCGTTATGAAAAGAAGATACAACAAAAAACAAGGAGGGTTGAATGGGTAGGTTTATTAGTACGCTGGGAGTATTATTTGTTTTGTCCTGTATGTTCAATTGTTCAGCTTATTCGCAGGAAGTTCTAGTTGTGCCAAACTCTGCGGTAAGTATGCAAAAGGCAGCAACCAAATCGGTTGATGTTAATAAAGACGGTAAACCTGATATTGTGTATCATAGCTCTGATGGCAAGAAGATTGATAAAATAGAAGCTGATACCAATTACGATGGGAAGGTTGATGTAGTAGTCAATGTTTTTGAAGGAAAGTTCATGTCAGCTGATGTTGATGAGAACCACGATGGAAAGATGGATAAAAAAATCACCAAAGAGAGCGAATACGTGCAATGGCTGAATAAAAATAATTCTGATTTTTCTGATTCATTGTACCGGCCGAATTGGGAATTTGGAATGGTTACTTTCTAGGTTTTTATATGAAGACAATACTGGTTGCAGAAGATGACCCGATTAATATGCAGCTAACCTCTGATTATCTCCAGTTTAACGGGTTTAATGTTTTAAAATGCTCAGATGGCAAGGATGCCTTGGAGGCTCTAAAACAAACTACTCCAGACCTTATAATCCTTGATATGAATATGCCTGGATTAAACGGGTTTGAAGTTTTTAAATTGATTAAGCAGGATAACTCGTTAAAGGGTATTAAGGTTGTTGCAGTTTCCGCTTCGGTAATGAAAGAAGATGAGAAAAAAGTAAGGCTTGCAGGTTTTGATGATTTTATTCCGAAGCCTTATGATTTAAAGAGTTTCCTTGTTAAAATTAAAAATCTCTCCGGAGAGTAATCATGTGGGGAAATCAAAAAAGTAAATTGCAAATTGAAAAGGACTATCGTACCCTTGTTGAGGACGCGAATAGCATTATTTTGCGAATGGACGTGAAAGGAAATATTACTTTCTTTAATAATTTTGCGCAGAAATTCTTCGGGTTTAAAGAAGAAGATATCTTGGGGAAAAACGTGATAGGTTCGATTGTCCCTTTGAAGGATACATCCGGGCAGGACCTTACAAAAATGATTGACGATATAATGATCCATCCTGAGCGCTACGTTAATAACGAGAATGAAAATATGCTTTCAAACGGCAGCCGGGTTTGGATTGCTTGGACTAATAGGGCTATTGTTGATAGTAATAAGCGCCTTAAAGAAATACTCTGCATTGGAAATGATATTACGAGGCTTAAAGAGGCAGAGGTAGAAATATTAAACGCGAAAGAAGCAGCAGAGGCGGCAAATAAGACAAAGAGCGCATTTTTAGCGAATATGTCGCACGAATTAAGGACCCCGCTTAATGGGGTAATCGGTTTTTCAGAAATGATGAAGGATCAGGTGATCGGCCCGGTTAATGAAAAACAGAAGGAGTATCTTGGTTTAATTAACGAGAGTGGCAAGCATCTTCTTTCTTTGATAAACGATATTCTTGATTTGTCTAAAGTTGAAGCAGGCAAGATGGAGCTGGATTTAAGTGAATTTGATTTAAAAGAGCTTCTCAAGAACAGTTCTCTATTTGTAAAAGATAAAATGAGGGAGCATCAGATTAATTTTTCTGAAACCATTAATGATGATATCGGATTAATTGTTGCTGATGAGAGGAAAATTAAGCAAATAATATTCAATCTTTTCTCCAATGCATTGAAGTTTACTCCGGATGGGCGCAATATTGGTATTGAAGCCAAAAAGACCAATGAGAATGAAGTCTTAGCTTGTGTATGGGATAATGGTATAGGCATTGAAGAAAAAGACAAGAAAAAAGTTTTCTCGGAATTTGAGCAGATAGACAGTGAATATTCACGTAAATATTCTGGAACCGGTTTAGGTATGCCTTTAAGCAAAAAGTTCGTTGAGATGCATGGTGGAAAGATGTGGTTTGAGAGTGAAGGTAAAGACAAAGGAACAAAGTTTTATTTTACCCTGCCAGTTAAAAAATAAAAACAAGGAGTTGTAAAAATGAATAATAAAGTCGTGAAAACCGCTTTATTACTGCTTGTTTTTTTATTAGGAGGGCATATGAAAGATTTTGCTAAAGATATAGAGAAGGTTAAAATCTTTGATGCCGCAACGGGAGAGGTTAGAGAGGTTGAGAAAGTCGTGAAAACTGATGCTGAATGGAGGAAGATTTTAACTCCTGAGCAGTTTAAAATTACGAGGCTTAAAGAGACAGAAAAGCCCTTTAGTGGCACTTGCCCGATTCCTAAAAAGGGCGAAGAAGGGGTGTATCAGTGTGTTTGTTGCGGGACGGATTTATTTAAAGTGGGTTCAAAATTTGAATCTGGTACTGGTTGGCCTTCTTTCTGGGAAGTGGTTTCAGATTTAAATGTCAAAACACAATCCGATGATAGTTTTGGTATGCATAGGGTTGAAGTTTTATGTGCAAGATGCGATGCACATTTAGGCCATGTTTTTGATGATGGGCCTCCTCCAACAGGTAAGCGTTATTGTATTAATTCGGTTGCCCTTAAGTTTAAAAAAATAGATAAACA
This sequence comes from Candidatus Omnitrophota bacterium, assembly GCA_028715415.1. Taxonomy (NCBI): domain Bacteria; kingdom Pseudomonadati; phylum Candidatus Omnitrophota; species Candidatus Omnitrophota bacterium. The sequence goes on from JAQURX010000006.1 coordinate 55,902, forward strand.
CAAAGCCGATAAAACGGAATTAGCTACATTTGCAGCTGGTTGTTTTTGGGGAGTAGAAGCGTCTTTTAGGGGAGTAAATGGAGTTAAGGAAGTAATTTCCGGATATACAGGAGGAAAATTAAGAAATCCTACCTATGAAGATGTGTGCACTAATAAAACCGGGCATGCGGAGTCGGTGCAGATAGAATACAATCCTAAGGTTGTTTCATATGAGGATTTGTTGAATGTTTTTTGGAGTATACACGATCCAACTACTCTTAATAAGCAAGGCCCGGACATCGGCAGCCAGTATCGTTCGGTGATTTTTTATCATACCCCGGAGCAGGAAAAATTAGCAAAGGAAGCTAAGAAAAAACTTGAAGAATCAAAGAAATTTAAAGGTAGGATTGTGACTGAAATTATTCCCGCTGGCGATTTTTTCAAAGCAGAAGAATATCACCAGCGTTATTATGAAAAACACGGATTAAAACCAGCTTGTCAATTACCCACAAAGAGGTAGGAATGAAAAAACTAACTATTCTTTTATTATTATTGCTCGTTGTGTTAAACGCGCCTATTTGTGCGCAATCATTGGATGATAGCCGAATGAAAACAATATTAGGTGTAGTAGTTGACCCTAAATTACTTTATCCGGTTAATGATGAAGTTGACCTTACGGATAAAGATTTCCTGGAGTTTCATTGGGCTATGTACGCTACGGATTTAGTGAACAGGCGGCATTCAGTATTTAGGTTATACGAAGGAGAAGATGCTAAGGAGATAAATTTGATTTTTCAAAAAAGGCTGCCACCTAACATTACAAAGATAAAGATTGATACAGCTTTACTTGATGATGCAAAGACGTATACTTGGTCTGTTGAGCAGTTTTATTTAAAAGATCAGGGACGAGGAACTGCCTCTGCATTTTTTAAAGTAACAAAGAAGAAGATAGAAAAGAGCTCTTATGAATATTAAAGATAAGTAAATAAAAGTAATAATAAGTAAGTTATGATTAAAATATATTATTATAAAAGTAAAATAAAGTAAGTTTGAGTAAGTAGAAATTTAAAGAATAGGTAGTTTAAAGTAAGTTTGAGTAAATCTAGTGATACATAAGTATATGAAAATAGGTAACTATGAGTAAGTTTGAGTAAGTATTGAAAACTAGCGAAATGCAGATTAGGAATTATAATTTGATTTCTACCGTTAAATAAACATTGACAAGTTTTTCTTAAGCTGATAAAGTAGCAATTGACAACTTGAGATTATAGGACAAGGGAAATCAGTAAATGCTGATGCGGTCCCGCCGCTGTAACCTAAGTACTTTTTGAAAGAAAAGTAAACTTTTGGCAAGAGATAAAGCCACTGTCAAAAAATTTGATGGGAAGGTAAGCCAAAAGTGTTTAGGAAGCCAGAAGACCTGCCTATAAAAAAGTAACTCCTCGTGGAAAGGGCTAAGAATAATATTAGGGTGAAGCCTTTGATGACAAATTTAGTCGTCAGAGGCTTTCTTTTTTAAGAGCACAACTCATTAGGTTTATTATGAAGAAGCTATTAATATTATTGATTCCGTTGGTTTTTTTAGTATCAAAGGCACAAGCTGGAGAAAGATATATTTCTCTAGCGCCTTCAACAACAGAAATTCTTTTTGCGCTTGGCCTTGAATCAGAAATCGTTGGAGTAAGCACTTTTTGCAATTATCCTCCGGAGGCTAAGAATAAAGAAAAGGTAGGAGATTTTAGTTATCCTAATCTGGAAAAAATAGCTTCTTTAAATCCGGATTATGTTTTTTGCACCGGATTAGAACAGGCACCGGTTATTAATGAATTAAAAAGGCTAAAATTAAATTTTTATGTTGCTGATCCGGTAAATATTCAGGAGCTTTTTGAAACGATTAACGATATCGGTAAAATTACGGGAAAGCATAATGAAGCAGCTAAGCTGATTGAGAAAATGAAATCTGAAGTTGATGGGGTGATTGCTCAATCAAAGAATATCCCGCAGGAAAAGAGGCTCGGAGTTTTTGTTGAGATTTGGCATGAACCGCTTATGACCGCGGGGAAAGGCTCCTTAGTTGACGAATTAATTACGCTTGCAGGTGGAATTAATATTGCGCATGATGTACCGCGGCCATATTGTATTTTTAGTGCTGAGAAAGTAATTAGTTTTAATCCCCAATGCATTATATTGGCTTACATGGATAAAGAATCCCCGATAAAACTTGTTGAATCGCGGTTTGGCTGGAAGAATATAGATGCTGTTAAGAATAAAAGAGTGTTTAATGACATTGACCCAGATTTATTCCTGCGGCCCGGCCCAAGGATTACTATTGGCTTAAAAGCTTTGTTTAATAAATTATATCCCAATGAAAAAAATTAAATTAAAATTCAGCATTATTTTCTTGTTTCTAATATTGGTTATTGTAATTATCCTTGGTTTAGTTAAAGGCGCGGTGGATATCCCGTTAACCAAGTTATTGTTTAAGGAGAATCAAGCTATTTTGAACATGCGTTTATTGCGGGTTTTAACAGCGCTTCTTGTGGGAAGCGGACTTGCTGTCTCGGGGATTGCTTTACAGGCAGTTTTAAGGAACCCTTTGGCAGAGCCATATCTGTTGGGCACTTCAAGTGGAGCGGGCCTTGCTGCAGTGATTGCGGTTATTTTGGGGATTTCAAGAATCTATATGCCTTTAGCTGCTTTTTTGGGGGCAGTTGTAAGTATAGTAATTGTCTATAATCTGGCAAGCGAAGGCAAGAGAATCTCCAGCAATTCTTTAATCCTTTCCGGAGTGATTATCTCTATAGCATTTTCCGCGGTTATCGTTTTTCTTGTTTCAATATTCGGTAATGAGGCTATGCATGAGGTGTCTTGGTGGCTCTGGGGAAGTTTACAGGTCTATGATTATAAATTAATCCTTTTAGTTTCTTTTCCGGTGTTATTGGGGATAGCTGCGATTTACTTCTTTGCTCAGGATTTAAACGCAATCAGCATGGGCGAAGAAGAGGCAATGCATCTTGGTATAGATGCGCAAAATATAAAGAAGATTTTAATTTTGATAACTGCTTTGATAACTGCAAGCTTGATTTGTATATGCGGGATTATCGGTTTTGTTGGTTTGATTGTCCCCCATATGATGCGTAGGGTTGTTGGGCCTAATCATAAGGTGCTTATCCCGATTACTTGTTTGGCTGCGGCGATTTTTATGGTTGTCTGCGACCTTTTGTCGCGGACTATTTTTGCTCCGATTGAAATTCCTATAGGAGTTATTACTGCTATCATCGGGACGCCTGTATTTGTTGTTTTGTTGAAGAAGAGAGTTTAATATTCATCTTAATGTTTCGGCATTTTTGCTGTAGGCGCATTAGAAAATTTTTGGCACAGCTATTAACATTAGTGCGCAAGGATTTACGAGCAGCGAAGGACAGCTATATAAGAACGCTAAGCCGTAGCGACGAAGTAAACCGCAGCGCACGGCAAAAATTTTCAGCGCCGGAAGCGAAAATGCCGAAACACAACATCAGTTTAATATTATGGAATCTTTATTAAAAATTAAGAATCTTACCGGTGGATATTACAAAGAAGATATTGTCAGGGATATATCTTTGGAAGTTAACCGCCGTGATTTTGTAGGGATTATCGGGCCGAACGGAAGCGGGAAGACTACGCTTCTTAGGTTTGCAACAAGGATTCTGGCTCCAAGAAGCGGAGAGATTACTTTTGAAGATAAAAACATCTTTGATATGAATTTAAAGGAATTCTGTCAAAAGGTCGCATTTGTTTCTCAGGATATTCCCATTGATTTCTCTTATAGCGTAATGGAGTTTGTGCTGATGGGAAGAATCCCGCATTTGCAACGCCTGCAGTTTGAGACAAAAAAAGATTTTGAGATTGTTCAAAACGCCCTTGAATTAACTGATGCGGTTTATTTGAAAGATAAAAGAATTGATGAGTTAAGTTCAGGAGAACGCCAGCGTTTAATTATCGCAAGAGCGCTTGCGCAAGAACCAACCCTTTTATTCCTGGATGAGCCGACATCGCATCTGGATATTGGACATCAGATACAGGTGTTAGATCTTTTAAAGAGGCTCAACCAGAAAAACAATTTAACAATTATAATTGTTTTGCATGATCTTAATCTTGCAAGTGCATATTGTAACCGTATTGTTCTGCTTGATAGCGGCAAAACTTTTAAAATTGGTCCTCCCGAAGAAGTGTTAACTTATCAGAATATCGAAGCAGTTTATAAAACAGTGGTTTTGGTAAACGATAACCCTTTGACACATAAACCAAATGTTGTTTTGGTGCCGGGAGATGTTAAACGTGGCAACTAAAATAGTCTTAATTAGGCACGGTGTCACCAGATGGAATAAAGAAAAGCGTTATTGTGGGTGTATGGATATAGGTTTGAGCAAAGAAGGCAAAGCTCAGGCTGAAAAATTAAAAAAGCATCTTTCCGGAAATAAATTCCATAAAATATATTCCAGTGACCGAAAACGCGCACTTCAAACCGCAAAGATAATCTTTAAAGGTTTAAAGCTTATACAAGTTAAGGGTTTGCGCGAAATGAGCTTTGGCGTCATGGAGGGGTTAAGGCATGATGATATTCTAAAGAAGTATCCAAAAGAATACAGCCGTTGGTTAGAGAATCCTTTTAAATATAATATTCCTAAAGCAGAAGCACTGGTTGATTTCAAAAAAAGGGTAAACTGTGCTATTAGAAAGATTGTTGATTCTAACCGGGGGAAGACTGTTGCTGTTGTTTGTCACGGAGGAGCAATCGGAATATTTGTTACAGGAATCCTAAAGAAGAAAGATTTTTGGCGCCATGTCCCCAAGACTACTAGTGTTACCATTGTTGAATTTATGAAAAATAAACCAAAGATAAAATTATTTAATGCTGCAAGCCATTTGGAGTAATTAATAATGAGCAAAATTATTTTAATTTTAGGCGGGGCAAGGAGCGGAAAGAGCTCTTATGCTGTGAGTTTAGCGAAAAAGTTTAAAAAGATAGCTTTTGTTGCTACATGCGAAGGATTGGATAGGGAAATGAGAAAACGCATTGAGCTGCATAAGAAAGATAGGCCTAAAAATTGGAAGACTTATGAAGAGCCAAGAAATGTTTCAGAAGCAATAAAGAAAATTGACAATTCATTCGATTGTATCCTTATAGATTGCTTGACGCTTTTAGTTTCAAATTTAGTTTTAAATAAATTTAATCAGGAAAAAATCATTAAAGCAATTCAGGAGATGTTGGTTGATTTAAAGAAAAAGAAAGCAACTGTGATAATTGTTTCCAATGAAGTCGGATTAGGAATTGTCCCTGCAACTAAATTAGGAAGAGAGTTTCGTGATATAGCCGGCAGGGTTAATCAGGTTGTAGCAAAAGAAGCTGACAAAGTGTTCTTTACGGTTTCCGGAATAGCAACATGTATTAAATGAATCTGCCGTCTTTAAAGCTTGAATTTTAGTGTTTGCTTTCGGCGCTGAAAATTTTTGCCGTGTGTTCTTTAATGAATCTGTCGTTTTTCTCGCTCAGGTCGATTTTTTAACGGCAAAGGTCTCTCGTATTTTGGCGGCTGCTGAACTCGTCGCATTTGCTCTAGCAAATGCTCCTCGGACAGCATCGCCGTCCCGATATTGTCCCGCCCTGTCGGTCGGGACATCGGGATTCCCAAAATACTCGAGCATGCTTTGCCTAAAATCGACATTCGCTCGAATAAGCGACAGATTCATTTATAATAGTAAGAGTTTCAGCAGATGGCTTGGCTTTTGTTTTATCGGGGCCTCCGAGGATGCCGAGCGGGCACGGATGCCCAGCTAAATAGAAAGTAGGCAGAGCGAGGCACCGCAGGGGAGCGAAATTTTGCCTCGCAGGGGCAAAATAAGCGTCCCCGAGAAAACAAAAGACAAGACAGACGCGTAAGAAATAAGTTGAATTAATCAAGAAGAATAATAAATAGTCAAAATATAGGAGATTAAATGAAGGTAATTAATGAGATAATTTCAAATATAAGCGGTATTGATCAAGAGTTGGTCAAGAAGACTCAAGCGAGATTAGATAACCTAACTAAGCCTCTTGGAAGCTTAGGCAGGTTAGAAGAATTAGCAAAACAGATTTGCGGGATTACAGGTAAGGATTATCCGGTATTGGGGAATAAAGTTATTTTTACTCTTGCTGCTGATCATGGAGTTACTGATGAGGGAGTAAGCGCGTATCCAAAAGAAGTTACGGCACAGATGGTTTACAATTTTCTTGCAAATGGAGCAGCAATAAATGTTTTGGCAAACCATGTTGGTGCCCGCGTTGTGGTAGCTGATGTTGGAGTTGTAAGTGAGCTTAAGCCAAACCCAAGGTTACTAATTAAGAAAGTAAATAATGGCACTAAGAATATGGCAAAAGGCCCTGCTATGACAAAAGAAGAGGCGATCAAAGCAATAACTACCGGAATAGGAATATTTGAAGATGAATTTAAGCGCGGAGCAGACATAGTTGGAACAGGCGAGATGGGGATAGGGAACACTACGGCAGCAAGTGCAATTACTGCTTGTTTTATAAAGCAGTCGATTGAAGAGATAACAGGCCGTGGTGCGGGCTTAGATGATAAAGGGTTAAAAAATAAAGTTGAAATCATTAAAAAAGCGCTTTTAGTAAACAAGCCTGATTCCAGTGACGCAATTGATGTTTTATCAAAGGTAGGAGGTTTTGAGATTGGAGGGCTTGTAGGAATAATTCTCGCTGCTTCTTCTAAAAAGATACCGATAGTAATTGATGGGTTTATTTCGGGAGCTGCCGCACTTATTGCTTATAAGCTTGAGCCTAAAGTTAAAGATTATATGATAGCTGCGCATAAATCAGTTGAAGGGGGGCATAGGTTTATTCTGGATTATATCGGATTAAAACCTCTCATTGATTTGGATTTAAGGTTAGGCGAGGGAACCGGAGGGGCGCTTGGTATAGGATTAGCTGATGCTGCAATCAAGATCCTTACTCAAATGGCGACCTTTGAAAGCGCTAATGTTTCCGAAAGGGGTAAGTAATGAGTAGATTTTTATTAGCTTTACAGTTTTTGACTATTTTCCCCATAAAGATCAAAAGTGTTTCTGTGAAAAAACTGTCAGGGTCTCTTATTTATTTCCCGGTTGTAGGTTTAGTAATCGGATTGATGCTTGCGGCGTTATATACTCTGTTGATTAATTTAGATTTTACTTCATTTGCAACAAGTGTTATCACAGTGATTGCGCTAATTATTATTACCGGAGGAATGCATTTTGATGGCCTTGCTGATACTTTTGATGCTTTATTAAGCGTAAGATCAAAGGAAGAAATGTTGCGTATTATGCGTGATCCTCATATTGGAGTTATGGGGGTGTTAAGTATTATAAGTATTGTTATTCTAAAGATCGGATTGTTATCTTCAATTGATGTTGAAAATACAATCAAAGCTATTATTTTGATGTGTGCACTTGGCAGGTGGTCGGCAGTATTCCTCATGTTTAATTTTCCATATGCGCGCAGTGAAGGGAAAGCAAAAGTTTTTATTGATGGGATGAATTTAAATATCTTTACGCTTTCTGCAGCTATAGTTATTTTAATTTCCGCGGCAATCTGGCAGGCAAAAGGATTATTAATTTTATTAGTTATGACAGGGGTTGTCTATTTATTCGGCTTGCTGACTAAGAAAAAAATAGGAGGAATTACCGGAGATACATTAGGCGCTGGGATTGAATTGGCTGAGTGCGCCATTTTATTTAGTTTTATAATATTGGAAAGGAATTGCCAATGGATAAATTAACAGCAATATCGTCTTGGAGCGGGGGAAAGGATAGTTGTTTAGCTTGTTATAAAGCAATTAAACAAGGCTACAAGATAAAGTGCCTCCTTAATTTTATCTCACGGGAATCCCAGCGTGGCTGTTTTCATGGGATTGAAGGAAGGCTTCTTAAGCATCAGGCGGATTTGGTGGGGATTCCTTTGGTGCAAAAAGAAGTTAGCCCTGACATGAAAGAATATGAGGAAGAATTTAAAGAGGCGGTTAATGATATAAGAGGAAGTGAAATTGCCTCAATGGTATTCGGGGATATCTATCTTCTTGAACATGAGAGTTGGGTGGAGCGTGTTTGTGGAGATTTAAAAATTAATGCTGTTGAGCCGTTATGGGAAAATAATCCCGAGAAAATAATTGATGAATTTTTGGATGCTGGGTTTAAGGCGGTTATTGTAAGTTGTAAAGCGGATATCATGGGAAAAGAATTCCTTGGCCGCCAAATTGATAAAAAACTAGTTGAGGAATTAAAAAAGAAAGGAGCGTGCCCTTGTGGTGAGAATGGGGAATATCATACATTAGTAATTGACGGGCCTATATTTAAAAAGCCAATTGAAATAGTTGAGGCCCAACCAATTTTAAAAGAAGGGTTTTGGAAACACTGGTTTTTGGATATTAAAAAATTCAATTAACTTTTTTTGAGAAGAAAAGCCGGATAGATGAAGGAAGTCTTGGTGTAAGCCCAAGCGCTGTCGCGCAACGGTAAATCTCTTTTAGGGATAAGCCCGGTCGATCATCTATCATAAGGAAAGTACTCTCGCATGAAGAGAAAGGATTTAAGAATGAAAAAATATTTAATAGCGCTGGTAGTGTCTTGCATTTTATCCCTCCCTGGTTATCTAAAGGCAGAAGATGTTAATCTAAATAAGATTGTTGTAACTGCTTCAAGGATTGAAGAGTCTTCCGGAGATATCGGACGCACTATTGATGTGGTCACTTCAAAGGATATAGAAAAAAGCGGGTCGCAAGACTTGGCAGACGCCATTACTAACCTTACTTCTGTTGATATAAGTAATTATGGCGGGCCTAATGCTACAAAGACAATTAGGATGCGAGGATCTACTGGTGCCCAGGTCCTAGTTTTGATGGACGGCAGGCCGATAAATAATCCTAGGGATGGCGAAGTTGATTTTTCAACTATACCATTAGACAATGTATCCAGGGTTGAGGTCATGCATGGCCCCGGTTCAAGCCTATACGGAAGTTCTGCTATGGGAGGAGTGGTTAATATTATTACTAAGAATCCGCCTAGAGAAGGGCAGAAGGCTGAAATTTACTCTAGTTTTGGCACCCGCCGGACGTATATTGAACGTATGCTTTATGGGGCAAAGGCTCCAAAATTAGGCTTTCTTATCAGTGGAGGCTATCAAAGCTCTGAGGGTTTCCGTGAGAATTCCACGCTTAATGCCAAAGATTGCAATCTTAAATTAGGGTATGATTTAAACAGTGAAAATAATTTAAGCCTGAATTCCGGTTTTTATAAAAGCAGGGTGGGTGTGCCCTATAAGGTTTCTACTCCTGATTTAGAAGATAAGCAAAATACCTTGAATCGTTTTTTTGATTTTAGCTGGAATTTTAAGCCTGATACCAAGACTACTTTATTAGCTAAGGTTTATCAGAATTATGATAGATTGGAATTTTTGGATTTTTCATCAGGCTATAGCAATAAAAGTATCCATGGAACCACGGTAAGAGGGGGAGACTTACAGTTTGAAAAACAATTATTAGATTTATACCGTTTGGTCTGCGGGTTTAATTATGTCAAGAATATGAATGATAGTACTGCCACTGCAAAACATAAATATGATGTTACGGCAGGGTATTTGCAGAACCATTTTGATCTTTTTGATAAACTAAAGATTAATTTGGGTGCCAGAATAGATAATTATTCTAACTTTGGCACGCAATTTAACCCTAACCTCGATTTTCTTTATACCTTAAACGAAGCTATAAAACTGCATGGTTTAGTAAGCCGTTCATTCCGCGCCCCCACTTTTAATGATTTATATTGGCCAAGGACAGATTACTATTACTATGGGTTTTGGGTTGGAGGAGAGGAAGGAGACCCGAATTTAAAGCCGGAAAAAGGGGTAACTGAAGAACTCGGGGTTGAAACAAAATTAAATAAATATATCACTTCGGGTTTGACTTATTACCATAGCGATTATGACCAACTTATCCAGTGGTCAGATGATGGAAGCGGAATGTGGAGGCCACAGAATGTAAGCTCTGCTTCAATCAATGGTATAGAATTTGAAAACTTGGTAGATATTTCTGATAAGTTTGGATTGGGTATTAATTATACATTTTTAATGGCAAGAGATAAGAAAACCCATAAGTACCTTGTCTACCAGCCAGAGAATAAAATTGACTCTTCTTTGAAGTATAATGACCATAATGGGCTGACTGCTGAACTAAAGAGCCAATTTACAGGCGTGAGATTTAATGATGCTAACAATACAGGTAAGGTAAAGAGTTTTTTTGTTTTGGGGCTAAATGTATCAAAGAAGTTTAAGTCAGGCTTAACTTATTTTGCATACATAGATAATCTTTTAAACCGTAAATATCAGGTTCAATCTGGTTTTCCTATGCCCGGATTTTCCTTTACTGGTGGGGTTAAAGCCGAATTTTAGAAATAAATAGGATAGTCTGTTTCTTAGCGATAAATTCACTTGATAATTTGAAGAATCAAAATATAATAAAGAAGAAAGATAACGGGATTTAAAGAAATTATCAGGCGGATATTATTTGATGTCAGGTAAAACTGAAGTAGTCCAGAAAACAGCTTCTATGAAAATAGGGGCTGTTTTTTTTGCGGGCAGGATATATGATTAAATTCTTCTTAAGTCAGATGGATTACATCCTTTTTGTTTACGGCTTAAGTTTTATCGTTATAGCCGTAATTTCGCTGCTGTTGTTTGTCTCCCATAAAGAAAAATGGCTTTGGAAATGGCTTGCGTGGTTTGGTTTTTTCCAAGGGATATATGCCTGGCTCAATTTGTTGACATTGCATACCATTAGCAATGAAATATTCAATGTTGTTACTATTTTTTTCTTGATAGTTTCTTTAGTCTGTTTTTTTGAATCTGGAAGATGGTATATAGAAAAAAGTTATGGACGTTTGTTCAGCAGGTGGGTTTATATTCCAGCATTTCTATTGCTTATTTTAGGCTGGCATCTTGATGGTATAACAGGTGTCAATGTATTTTCCCGGTATATTTTTGGTGCAATAGGAGGCCTTTTAGTTGCTTTTGTATTTTTCAAGGTTTCTAAAACGAATATATTTAAAAGGACAAGAAGCAGTTTTGTATTGCCTCAAGTAATTATTTTGGTGCTATTTTCTTTGAGCCAAATTATTGTCCCTTATGCGAAGTTCCCTCCGGCAAATTTTATTAATCAGGATGCTTTCTTTCAGGTCACAGGTATACCTATACAGTTAATTAGGGCACTAGTTATTTTAATTTCCGCTTTGTTCCTGTGGTTATATTTTCGTTCAGCAGAAGTATTACCCGTTGCTTCCAAATCCAAGAAGGAGAAATACATAATTGCAGGATTGGTTTACGTTATATTATTCTTTGGTTGGATAATTACTGAGCAGATCGGAGAGTATTACAAGAAGGAAATCAATCACAACTTGCTTAGAGACGCAAAAATTGTATCTAGCGCTGTTAATCCCCGGCGCATAAAGAATCTCAGCGGTTCAGATGCTGATATAGGAAAAGAAGATTATGAAAGAATCAAAGAACAGCTTTTTGAAGTCCTTAAGAGTTCTCCTGAGCAAAGATATGCTTATTTGTTAGGCTACAAAGATGGGAAAATTTTCTTTTATGTTGATGCTGAGCCTGTTGATTCTTCTGGCTTTGCTCCTCCGGGAGAAAGCTATAAGGATTTCCCACTGGAATTAATCAGTTGTTTTGTGAAAGGTGATAGTAAGGTTATAGGCCCTTATAAAGATAAATGGGGTGATTGGGTTTCTGCTTTTGTCCCAGTCAGGGATTTTCAGACTAAAGAAATACTCGCGGTGTTAGGCGTGGATACCATGGTGTCAAAATGGGAAAACCTCGTATATAATTACAGGCTTTCCGGTATAGCGATTTCTTTCATTCTATTCGTATTTTTCGGAGTTTTTGTACTTATTATTCAGCTGCGAATTATTTCTGCAGAGGCTTTAGTTGAAAATGAAATTAAATTCCGTAAATTGTTTGAAAATTCCTTTGACGCGGTAATGATGCTTGATAGTAGGGGAATTTTTGATTTCAATCCCGCGGCTTTAAGAATGTTTCGTATTACCGATAAAAATAAGATAATTGGCTTAAATCCCGGAATACTTTCTCCACCTCATCAGCCTGATGGCATGGATTCGGTTGCATTAGCTTCTCGGCGTATTAATGAAGCAATGGAGAATGGTTCTTGCCAGTTTGAGTGGTTGCATCAGAGGTCAGATGGGAGTAATTTTATAACAGAAGTAAGGCTTTCAGCTTTTGATTTATTCGGCCGCAGTGTTGTCCAGGCAATTGTTCTTGATATCAGTGAGCGCAAGCGCCAGGAAGAAAAGATAAGGCAGGCAGCGGAAGAATGGCAGCGCACATTTGATTCTATACCTGACCTTGTTTTTATTATGGATACAGAATCGCACATTGTTAAGGCAAATAAAGCTTTTATTGATATTTTTGGCGAAAATGGCAAGCCTGATAATTTTATCGGGAAGAAATGTTATGAGATTATTCATAAATCCACGGAACATTGGCCGACTTGCCCTTTAAAGGGCACTATTGATAGTAGAAAATCTGTTACGGCTGAAGTGGATGATTTACAGATAGGCAGGCCTTTGTTAGTTACAACAGCAGCTGTGTTGGATGATGCTGGCAATGTTATAAATATAGTACATTCCGCAAAAGATATTACCGAGATTAAAAAAGCACAGGTTGCCTTGCAGGAGGCGAACAAGAAGCTTGAGGAGATTAATTTGCGCAAATCAATCTTTGTGGCAAATGTATCGCATGAATTTAAGAATCCTCTTGCTATAATCAACGAATCATTGGGGCTTATCATTGATAGAATCGCCGGAGAAATAAGCCAAAAGCAGGAAAGCTTGATAAGGACTGCGAAAGAAAATATTGAACGCCTGACGCGTTTAGTAACTGACCTTTTGGATGTTTCTAAGATTGAATCAGGGAAGATGGGATTAAGAAAAGAACAGCTCGATATATCAGTATTATTGAAAGAAATCCTGCCTGTTTATGAGAGGGAGATTTGGAAGAAACAGCTTAGCCTTAAGGAGGAAGTTGCAGCAGGCGCAGGGTTAGTTTGGGCTGATAGGGACAAGTTGACAGAAGTTATAATAAATCTTTTAAACAACGCGATTAAATATACTCTCCCTGGAGGAAGCATTGATATAAAACTAAGCGGGGTTGAAAAAGAAATACGTTTTGAGATTTTTAATTCCGGTGAAGGGATACCGGATGAATACAAAGAAAAAATATTTGATAAGTTTGAAAGGATTACTTCGGAAAAAGAAGAAGGAACAGGCCTTGGCCTTCCAATAGCCAAGGATATAATTGAACTTCATAAGGGAAAACTTTGGGTAGAGAGCGAATTTGGTAAAGGCAGTAAGTTTATATTTACCCTTCCAAGAGCTTGAAAATAATTCTAAAGAATATGCCAAATCTTTAAAAATATTGATAATTTATGTTTATAGTTTATAATAACACCATGTAAATTAATTTGCCTCTAATTCTATCCGGTGGATTAGGGAAAACTTGTGTTTAAGGAGACCAATATGATTTTAAATTTTTTCCCAAGAGAAATTAGTTTTTTTGATTTGTTTGATAAGCAAATTGGTTATGCGGTTGATGCCGCGAAGCTTTTTAATCAAATAGTCTCTAAAGGCGAGATTAACGAAGAGTCGCATAAGAAAATAAGAGAGCTCGAACATCTGGGAGACGAAGCAGCGCATTCTATTATAGACCAGCTGAATAAGACTTTTATTACTCCTTTTGACCGGGAAGATATACATACTTTGACGAAGGAGATTGATGACGTCATTGATATGATTAATACAATTATGAACCGTTTAGTTATTTATAAAATATCAGGTAAGGATAAAAATCTTATTGAGTTTGCTTCGGTTATTGAAAATTCAGTTATTGCTGTTGCTTGTGCGGTGAATGGTTTAAGGAATATGAAGAATTTTAAATCTGTTTCTGAGTCTTGCGTTGAGATTAACCGTCTTGAGAATGTAGGGGACTCTATGAGAGATAAGGCGCTCGCCGAACTTTTTGAAAAAGAAAAAAATCCCATAGCGGTAATTAAATGGAAAGAGATTTATCAAGATGCAGAAACAGTCCTTGATATCTGCGAAGACGTTGCGCATGTAGTTGAATCTTTGTTTGTAAAACAGGCTTAAGTTAAATGACATTAAGTATTATTTTTCTGATATTGTTAGCTTTAGTTTTTGATTTCTTGAATGGTTTCCATGATTCAGCAAATTCTATAGCTACGATTGTTTCAACAAGAGTTTTATCCCCTCGTTTAGCGGTTTTTTGGGCGGCTTTCTTTAATTTCATCGCTTTTTTATTTTTTGGCCTGCATGTTGCAAATACTATCGGAAAAGGCATTATTGATATCGCGATTATTGATAAGGGTATCATTTTTGGAACACTTATTGGAGCTTGTGGTTGGAATATAATTACTTGGTATTTTGGGCTGCCTACCAGTTCTTCTCATGCTTTAATCGGAGGGATGATTGGTTCTGCTTTGGTTAAGGCCGGGCCCAAATCTCTTGTTTGGAGCGGGATATTAAAGACAGTGACTTTTATAATTATTTCTCCTTTAGCAGGGCTTATCCTCGGCCTCTTATTAGGTGTGATTGTTTATACTTTATTCCGAAAGAGCTCTCCTTTAAAAGTAGACCACATTTTTAGAAAGGGGCAGTTGGTATCTGCCGCATTTTACAGTATAGGCCATGGAGGTAATGATGCGCAAAAAACCATGGGTATTATTGCAAGTTTGCTTTTTAGCGCAGGGCTTCTCGGAGGTAAATTCTATATTCCTAATTGGGTTGTAATTGCCTGTTATTCTGCGATATCAGTAGGTACTATGTTAGGGGGATGGCGCATTGTAAAGACGATGGGGCAGAAGATAGCCAAGCTTAAGCCGGTAGATGGGTTTTGCGCGGAATTTGGCGCTGCAATTACACTGTTTGTTTCCTCTGCTTTTGGTATACCGGTAAGCACAACACATACTATTACCGGCTCAATTATGGGGGTTGGTTCAATCCGCAGGCTTAGCGCTGTAAAGTGGGGAGTTGCAGGAAATATTATTTGGGCTTGGGTACTAACTATTCCTTGCTCGGCAGCTATTTCGGCTTTAGCTTATAGTTTAACCAAATTTAAGCATTTTTAGAGTTTCGGAGTATATTAAAAGAAGGTTTGACAAAAATAGAAAAGGAAGGTATAATAAATTCAAATAAAGATTAGAAAATCTTAGGCCGTAAAGGGAAGACAACTAACCTTTACGGTTTTTTGTTTCTTTGAGGATATTTTAGTGCAAAAAAAGGAGTAATTATTAAAAAAGTAATGACTTCATATAAAGGCCGGGTTTGCAAGTATCGCGGATGCAAACATATTTTAAGTATATATAATCATGAACAGTATTGCCATGTTCATTTAAGTAAATTATTGCAGGAGGATCGAGTAGGAGTTTCCAGCTTGAAAAAGAGATGACAAATAATATTGTGCCACAAGAGGTGAAAAAGCAACAAAGTGCAACTTTTTATGGTTTAGGAATAGCACCTAAGATCCTGGAGGTTCTAAGCCACTTGAAGTTTTTTGTGCCTACTCCGATTCAGGAAAAAGCCATACCCGGAGCTATTGAAGGCAAGGATGTTATAGGTATTGCTCAAACCGGGACAGGCAAAACGCATTCTTTTGCTATCCCTATGGTGCAGAGGCTTGCACAAAAGAAAGGTATCGGATTAGTGCTTGCTCCTACAAGGGAATTAGCTTTGCAGATTGATGAAGCCTTTAAGCCGCTTACTAATGCCTTTGGTATAAAAACAGCCTGTCTTATCGGAGGCGCTCCTATGCAGGAACAGATTAGGGCGCTTCATAAGAATCCTCGGGTAATAGTTGCAACTCCCGGTCGTTTAATTGACCACATGAGCCAGTGGAATGTCTCGATAGAAGAGGCAAATATGCTTGTTTTGGATGAGGCTGATAGAATGCTTGATATGGGTTTTGCCCCTCAACTTGATAAAATTTTCCATTTCCTACCTAAAGACAGGCAGACAATGCTTTTTTCTGCGACTATGCCCAAAGAAATTATGAAAATTGCGTCAACACATATGAAGCTTCCTGTTTGTGTTGAGATTGCTCCTTCAGGCACTGCTGCGGAGTTTGTTACGCAGGAATTATTTATCGTTAAAAAGGAAGCAAAGGCACGGTTATTGGTAAAATTAATTTCTAAATATAAGGGTGCGGTTCTTTTGTTCTCCAGGACAAAGCATAATGCAAAGAAATTAACCCAGCATCTTAGGGAATTGGGAGTTAATGCTGCTGAAATGCATTCAAATCGTTCTCTTGCTCAACGCCGCCAGGCATTAGATGGTTTTAAATCAGGACGGTATAAGGTTTTGGTTGCAACTGACATTGCTGCAAGGGGCATTGATGTTACGGGTATAGAAGTAGTTATTAATTACGATCTTCCTGAGGACGCGGAAAATTATGTCCATCGTATTGGCAGGACAGGAAGGGCAGGCCAAAAGGGGCATGCGATTTCTTTTGCTACGCCAGACCAGAGCAGTGATGTGCGTAGTATAGAGAAATTAATCAGAAAAACTCTGCCAATTTCAAAGCATCCTGAATTTTCTCAAGAGAGTTTTGAGAATTATAAAGAAAAGCCTTCTTTTCAAAAGAGGCCGCCGTTTAAGAAATCCAAAAGTAATTTTAAAAAAAGTTTTGATAGGTTCCGCAGGCACTAAAATTTTATAATCTTTGTGTTTGTATTAGGTTGTATTTGTGATAAAATTAACCGGAAGAATCTATCTTCCGGTTTTTTGTTGTAAAAAGGAGTTTATAAGATGGGAAAAAGGAATTTATTTGTAGTGTTGTTAACCTGTGCAGTATTTCTTTTAACAGTAACCAGTTTCGCGCAGAGCGTAAAAGATCAGGTTGTCTCTGAGAGTGTAATTAATGTTACCGTAGGAGAAAATATCGTTATAATATTAGAGTCAAATAGGACAACCGGATATCTTTGGCGCTTGGGCAGTGATTTAAATGATGATAAAATTGAGTTTGTAAAATCAAATTATTTTGCATCTAAGACAAAATTATTAGGTGCTCCCGGTAAAGAAACTTGGATTTTTAAAGCTCTTAAGCCGGGAAGGTTAACACTTGTGTTTGAATATCGCAGGCCATGGGAGAAGAAGCTAAAACCTATAAAGATAGAGAACTTTACAATTATAATTAAGGAAAAATAATCAGCCTAAATCCCCCGGATTCCTTATTAATTATGGATGAGATAAAAATCAATAAGTTGATAAGGTCTAGAAGAAAAACTATTTGTTTAATTGTTGCAAAAGATGCAAGCCTCGTAGTGCGCGCTCCGCAAACAACCCCCAATCGGATTATAAGAAATTTCATAGATAAGAAAAAAAGATGGATTATTAAGCATCAGGAAATTGCTAAGAAGCGATCCAGCGAGATTACGTTTAAGCAGTTTGTTGATGGAGAAGAGTTTCTGTACTTAGGCAAATATTATCCGCTTAAAATATCAGATAGAGAGGATATATTTTTAACGGATTCTTTGGAGTTTCCAAGGAAAATGTTAATGACTGCCAGAGAGAGTTTAATTAAGTGGTATCAAGATAAGGCATTGGATTTAATTTCTGAAAGAGTCTTTCAGTATGAAAGGGTTGTCGGTTTACGTTCTACTTCAATAGCCATCACAAAAGCTTGTAGAAGATGGGGCTCATGTGGGGTGAAGAATACCTTGAATTTTAGCTGGCGGTTAATTTTAGCGCCTTTGGGGGTAATTGATTATGTGGTTGTGCATGAGGTTGTGCATTTATCGCAGAAGGACCATTCTAAAGAATTCTGGAGAAAAGTAAGAGCGCTGATTCCGGATTTTTCCCAGTATAATAAATGGCTTAATAAAAACGGGCATTTGTTAACTTTATAAAAAAAGGGATTTCTGATGGATAACAAGAAAGCTTGTAGTAATAAAAGCATCAATATTATTATTGAGGATAAATTTAATCTTTGGACTAAGAACTTAGGGTTAAGATTAGCGATGATTTCTGTGTTTGAGCATATAAGAGATATCCCATACATAATAACTCCGGACTTGAATGATATTATCCATGGGCCGGCAGGATTATTAAATGGGAATAAAGGCTCCTGTCAACCGAAGCACTATTTGTTAAAGCAGATGTTTGAAAAACTTAATATTCCTGTGAAATTTGTTACTTATCTTTTTAGATGGGACATTTCTTCGGTCCAATACCCGGATGAATTGCGAAGCATAGTCAGTAAGCTTCCTATTTCGTATCATCTTGCTTGTAAGGCATATATTAACCAGAAGTGGGTTGTTGTTGATGCGACATGGGATCTGCCTCTTAAAAAAGCAGGTTTTCCTGTGAATGAGTCTTGGGATGGAGAGAGTGATACTTTAATTGCTGTCATTCCTATTGAAGAGAATGTTCAGGAGAGTGCTGAGGATAGGATTGAGTATGAAATGAAAAAGAAAAACTTGTATTCTGATCAAGAAAAACATTTGTATGTAGAATTTGTTAATAAGTTTAATACTTGGCTGGAAGATATAAGGAAGTAATATAATTTAGATTATGCCTAAGAAATCTTATGGTATATTTTTGATTGTAATCTTTGCATGTTTTTCTTTATTTGTAATAAATGCTCAAAGTTATCAAAGCGAAGAAAGTGAATATTGGCAGAAATTTCTTCTTCCCCGTCCATGGTTGAGCCTTCAGGCTAATTCAGAACAGCATCAACCGCTTTATTTGAATGTTAATCCTCGTCAAATTGCTTTAAATCTTAAGCCCGGTGAAATTACGCAGGTATTTTTGCCGGAATCGCTGCGTGAAAGAGGACGGGATCAAATAAGAATAATTCAGGAAGCATTGATTAAAACTTTGCTGTTAAATAAGGTAGATGATTTTGAGGTAGAGGCTTGGCCGATAAGGGATGATTATGGCCAGCTGACTTGGGCTTTTGCAAGATGGCGTAAGAATGATAAAGATAAATGGTTGTGGTTAAGTTCAAAAATGATTTCTTTGTCTTTAATCCCTGAATCAGGCCCTGCGCCATTTTTGCCGGTTTTGTTACAGCCGGAAGATAAAGATGATTTTGGTTTAATATTCAATGACATCCTTGATATGAAAGCTTTGTATGACAAGCCGTATTTCGGTGATTGTGTTTGGACTTCTGACAGCGCAGATGATTCTTTGGTTACTGAAGCTTGGTTACCGATTGAAAAACAAGAATCATACGCGCAAAGAATTTCCGATGAAATCGCGGATATCGGGATTTGTCCGGCATGCAGAGTTATTCCGCAGCCTGCCCGCTTAAAATCAAAAAGCGCCGTATTTGTGCTCCAAGTTAGAAATAGTGAAATTATTTTCCCGCCAGAGATTGCTTGGGAGCCTATTTATGAAAAAATATCAGAAGCCCCTAAGGAATCTTTAGTAGTAAAATCTTGGCCGCCGGATTTTATTTCTAAGTATAAGAATGACGTCTTGGTTTTAGATGGAGAGGAAGAAGTTAAATTTCCTATTACTAAAAAAAAGATGTATTTTAAAGATAAAAATAGCATTGATGCCAATAATCAGCTTGAGGAATTGGTGGATTATCTTGTTGAGCGTTATAGAGTTTTACGGATAAAAACAGTCAGGCAGCGTTTTGATTACCGGGGGGTTGCGCAGTCAAACTTGATTGCGATTATCCCGGGGACCGATTCAAGATTGCGCCCAGTTTTAATGGCGGATCATATTGATACAGCATTCTGTGAAGATATTTTTAAAGATTCGGGTAAGCGTGTTTCTTCACCCGGAGCAGACGATAATGTTTCTTCAACTGCGGTTTTACTCCGGGCTGCGGAAATCTTACGTGATCTGAAACCAAAACATCCTATTTGGTTAGTCCATTTTACAGGAGAAGAATTCCCTGCAGATGATTTGGGAGCACGTTTCTTTGTAAGTTGGTTGCTTAAAAAAAGGATTGATATTGAAGGCTTGGTTTTAATGGATACGATAGGTTTTAGGCAAGCTAATGACCAAATTTTTCAAGTAAACCCAGGTGATTCGGAAGAATCTTTGAGGCTGGCAAAAATCGTTATGGATATCGCACCTTTGGTCACAAAATTTAAGCCTGTATTAAGGACCCGTTTTGCCCAGAAGAGCTATCTTTATAATAGTGACGGATTAATATTCTCTGATAATGGTTATCCTGTAGTTTATTTAAATGAGCATATGAATAAACTAC
The DNA here is from genome assembly GCA_028715415.1 of Candidatus Omnitrophota bacterium. NCBI lineage: Bacteria > Pseudomonadati > Candidatus Omnitrophota > Candidatus Omnitrophota bacterium. The sequence continues at coordinate 76,201 of JAQURX010000006.1, forward strand.
AAAATATGCATAGAAAAGGCTATCACGATTCAACTGATACCTCAAAAAATATTGATTGGGAATATGCTACAGATATAGCTAAAGTGGCAATTGAGACTGTAGCTATTCTTGCCCGGGCGCAAGCTAAATGAGCATGATTAATCTGGGAGGAGGAGAAGATCTGGGATTAAAGGAGTTTTCTGCGGAATTTCGTAGGGATGCTATTAAGTGGTGTAAGGGTAAGTCTTGGATTTGGCGTTTGCCTTTTTTGTTACTCTTTTGTTATTTCTTAATAAGGTATTGGAAAAATCCCGAATACACATGTATTCTTTCTCCGCTAACGCTCGGGGTGCACGAATTAGGCCATTTTGTTTTTGCTTTCTTAGGGCAATTTATGGGAATTCTTGGTGGTTCGTTGCTTCAATTGTTTGCTCCTTTGGCATTAGCTTTTAATTTTTATCGGCAGAAAGATTATTTTGCAATTGCGCTTTCTTTTGGGTGGTTATCTACCAGTTTATTTGACATGGCAAGATATGTTGCGGATGCGCGCGCGATGGAACTTCCGTTAGTTAGCCCGTTTGGGATAGATAGCGTAATCCACGATTGGAATTTTATTTTGAATAAAATTGGTTTGCTGCGTTATGATACCTCAATTTCATTTGCATTAAAAATTTTTGCAAGTATTATGATGTTAATCTGCCTTTTATCAGGAGCGTGGCTTTTGTTGAAAATGGCAGAAAAGGAGAAAGATGAAGATCGCGCTTAAGATAGTATTTATTTTTGTAGTAATTTTTATGCTTTTATTTGCCGGATTATTTTTTTATATTTCTTCTAATGGTAAAAACTTAATTGTTGGCCAGTTAAAGCAGAATTTAAATATGCCTGTTAGCCTGGATGAATTCTCTATAAAGTTTCCTCTTTCTATCAGCCTCAAGAATCTCGCAATTGGCGAACTTATAAAGGTAAAAGAAATCTCATTTTATCCAAACCTGCTGGGAGTTTTTGCTGGCAAAATTGTGCTTGGTGGATTGCAAATTACCCAGCCAGTTATTAATCTTGTCCAAGATGCTAATGGCAAGCTTAATCTTCCTGAATTTAAGCAGGGTGGTAAAGAACCCCCGTTTTTTGCCACCGATTTAGTTATTATTGATGGCCGCCTTAATTTTACAGATAAAAAAATTATTGCTGAAGGTTTCAAGATTATAATGGATAAGATTAATATTAGTGTGGCAAAGGTTATGGTTCCGATAACTTCGCTAAATACAAAATTCAAAATGTCTTCCTCGCTTTTAAATTCAGAAGGGATAACAATTGGAAATTTTGATTTTTCCGGTTGGGTTGATTTTGGCCGAAAAGATATGGACGCCGTGTTTACAGTTAAAGATTTAGATATCACTAATTTTTCTTTATATTATGGCGATTTTATCTCTACAAAGAAACTTCAGTCAGCGAAGCTGGAGTTTCTTTCTAAGCTTACCGCAAAAAGTAATGATCTGTCAATTTTGTCCAATCTTAAGCTTTATAATTTAATCTATGCGCCTCAAGAGCCTATCTCTGAATCCCAGTCGCAATTAGAGATGCCAAAACCAGATTTTGCCAAGAACGCACTTGATTTGTTTACTGATAAAGGCGGAAACCTGAACCTTGAGTTTAACATAGATACCAAGTTAGATAACCCCCAGATTAGCGTAAAGCAGCTTAAAAAAGAGATTTTAAGAGCGGCTGTGAGAAATCTTTCAAATCAAAATCCAGCGCAATTAATGGAGAAAATTTCTAACACAGTTGACCAATTTAAGGATTTTGGAAAGCAGATGAAAGAGTTATTTAAGAAAAATAAGGAGTAGGTTTTGAGGAAAAAATTATTTACGATTATTTGTTTTTTGTTGTATTTTTCTATTATGAATTGTTTTGCTCAAGAGCCTCCTGATGCTTCAGTAGTTTTAGAAAGAATAAAAACCAAGGTTAATAAGGCTTTTGAAACAATGGATGCGCGTATGAATGTGGCTTCCCGTGATTTATCCGCTGTTGGCCTTGATACCGAGAATGCAAGGATAGTTTTGCAGAACCTTTATAAAGCAAATAAATATGCGGTTGATACTGCGACAATAAGTTTGGCTGGAAAAATGATTTTAGTTGAACCTGAGGAATATAGAAAATTTGAAGGAGTTGATATCAGCGCTCAGGAGCACGTTGTTATATTAAAGGAAATTAGAAAACCTGTCTTTAGCAAAGTATTTCGTTCGGTAGAAGGTTTGAATTCCGTTGATTTTCAATACCCCGTTTTCTCAAGTGAAAATGAATTATTAGGTTCTGTCAGCATGCTTTTAAAACCTCAGGAGTTTATTGAATTAATAGCTTTGCCGGTAATTCAGGGTACTGCGGTTGAATTCTGGGTAATGCAAATTGACGGGCTGACGATTTATGGGCAAGACCAGGAAGAAGCCGGAAGGAATATATTTACTGATGAATTTTACAAGCCGTTTCCGGAATTCGTAGCCTTTTGTGAAAGGATTGCCAGAGAGGAAAATGGTTTCGGGGAGTACGATTTTCTTATTAAGGGCTTAAATAGAACGGCACGAAAAAAAGCCGTTTGGGATACAGTAAGTTTCAAAGGAATTAATTGGAAGATTGTTTGTTATACTGAAATACAGTAAGGATTAACCTACCTGCACAAGCCCATTTTCAATGCAGATTTGCCTAAGTACAGCAATGAGATTTTGTAATTTATTATAATCGTTTTGAGCGTTGGCTAGATCAAAAGAAAATACTTTTTTAGTTTTTGGAGAGTATTCGCGGATTTTATCCGGCAAATCATAATCCATGCTATTTAAATAAGTTTCTTCGAAGATTACAATATCCGGTTTAAAGAGGTCAACCCTATCAAGAACTTCTGATTCTTTTGTTGCTATGTCAAATTCGTATTGTTGCCCGCGATAGGAGAGTAACTCAAGTTGCTCCCGTAAGAAAGTATATGTTTCCATTGAAGGCGTAATTATGAGGATGTCCGCTTTTATATATAGAGTCTTTGCGTTAATTTCTTTGTTATCTATTTCATCAGAGGAGGCTTTTTGTAATAATAATTCCTGTAATTTTGGGTAGAGCTCCTGGAGTTTGAAGGGCTTAATTAAGATTCCCTGAAGTATGTTGTCTTTATCAATTTCTTTGAGCAGTTTTGGAAAAGCGGTAATTATGACAATTTTAGTATCCGGATAAAGCTTTTTTACGATTTTTGCCACTTCAGGCCCTTTTAGCCCGGGCATGAGGATGTCAAGAAGGATCAAGTCTGCTTTTTTTGATTTGAGCATTTCTATTGCTTCTTCGCCGCTTAAAGCTCCGGATACATCGTATCCTTTAATGCCAAGGAAATCCTTAAGGATATTGACGACTTGCGGCTCATCATCTACTACTAATATTGTTGATTTCTTTTTATCCATGGCTTTTCTCCTACTAAAAAGTATATCATTTTTAAGAGCGTTTTGCGAATTTTGATAATAGTGTTTTTAGTTGACCACGCGTTAACTTTGCAGTAAAATAACCATTTGTATGCTAATAAGTTCTGTAAATATGAATAAAATTACAACCGGGGTTTGTTCTACCCGGTTTTTATGCTTTTATGTTGCTCCTATTCCTATCTAATGGAATAGGCTTATGTTTGTGCTCAAAGAGGAGGTTAAAAGATGGATAGAAAGAAAAATAAACTAAAGATGCTTATTGCCATCATTATAATTGCCTTCTTGTGTATTGCTGTGGGTAAAGATATCCTTGTTAAATCTGCGACGACAGTTGTGGCTTCTTCAATAGCAGGGGCTCCTGTAAATATCGGTTGGATGTCTTTGGGGATTTTTAGGCAAGGGGTTAGAATTGATAATTTTAAGATGTATAATCCTGACAATTTCCCAAAAGGGATAATGATTGATATCCCAAAGGTAATTGTAAGATGTAATCCGCTAACTTTTTTGAGCGGAAAAATTCATCTAACCGAGGTTGATTTTGTGCTAAAGGAAATAATTTTAGTTAAGAATAAAGAAGGAAAAATGAATGTTGATGAGCTTAGCGTGGTAAAACAGCAAAGGCAAGCTTCTCAGAAAAAATCCAAAGAAATGTCTTTGCAGATTGATTTATGTAAGCTGAATATGGGCCGGCTTATAATGAAAGATTACAGCTTAGGTCCAGAACCGGTCATAAAGGTTTACGAGATTAACTTAGTAAAAGAATATAAAAACATTACCAATGCCCAGCAATTAACCGCATTGATTTTGTCTGAGCCAATGAAGGCAGCTGGTATACAGGGCGCTAAGATTTATGGAGTTTCTGCTTTGGCAGGGGTAGCCTTTTTACCGGTAGCGGTGGGGGCAACTTTTTTGGGCAAAGATAATGCCGAAGCTAATTTTGAAATTGCCTACGATAAAGTTTACGAGGCATCTCTTCTGGTTTTAAAAAGAAATTCACGGATTACAAGAGAAGATAAAGCTTCAGGTGTGATACAAGGAGACTCTGATTTATTGGGAGCTCTAACGGTTAAACTGCTGCAGGAAAAGAAAGGTATTTGGGTTACGGTTACAGCCAGGAAATTTATGTTACCTAAGCCGGAAATCGCCGGTGGTATACTTTATGAAATCTCGGAAGCTTTGAGGTAGAGAAGGAAAGCTTAGAAAGGAGATTAAAGTGAAGATTGGCCATCTTAATGTGGATATTTTTAAGATTAAGAATCGCCAAGGGTATGCAGCGGTCTGCAGCGAACACTTGACAGAGGGAAAAACCGCGCAAGAAGCGTATGAGCGCATGGTTAAAGCATTGCGTAGGACTACAAAAAAAGAAATATAATTTTTTTCTTGAGATAATTTAGGAAGGTTTTATAATAATAGTTCATCATGGATAACTTACGAGTAGTTGTTACAGGCTTAGGAGTAATAAGCCCAAATAGCGCTCCTGGCAGGGATTCTTTTAAAGAAGCTGTCTTTGGGGGCTTTTCCGGTATTAAACCAATTTCTTTGTTTGATACTTCGAGTTTTAATTCTAAGCTTGCAGGAGAAATTAAGGATTTTGATCCGGGATTGATTTTAGGCAGGGAAGGCTTGAGAGTTTTGGATCGCAGTGCTAAATTGCTTTGTTGCGCTACGCAATTAGCTTTAGAAGACGCTAAATTTAAAATAGACGAAGAGAATTGCCGCGACGTAGGGATTGCAATCGGCAATACTTTAGGCAGCGTGCAAGGCATATGTGATTTTGATAAAGTTGCAATTAATGAAGGGCCGCAATATGTCAATCCATCTTTTTTCCCAAACACAGTTATTAATGCCCAGGTAAGCCAAACCTCAATAAAATTTAAAATAAAAGGCTTTAATGTCACTATCTCTAATGGTTTTTCCTCAGGCATTGATTCAATTGCTTATGCGGCAAATTTTATCCGATCGGGTAGGAAGAGCGTGGTATTGGCAGGAGGAGTTGAGGAGCTTAGTTTGCATAATTTCTTGGGTTTTTATAAGACCGGGCTTTTAAGTAAGCAGAATCAAGGGGCTGTGGAATTATCATGCCCATTTGACAAAAGAAGAAATGGTGTTATCTTTAGTGAAGGCGCTGTTGTTTTAGTGTTAGAGAGTTTAGAGAGTGCTTTAAGGCGCAAAGCTGTGATTTATGCTGAAATTAAAGGGAGTGCTTCTTTTTTTAATACTTTAAGCTCTGGAAGGTGCGAGGTTTCCGGAGACTCTTTGAAGAAAGCGATGCGGCTTGCGATTAATAAATCAGGGATTGATTCTAATGATGTTGATTGTGTAATGGCAGGGGCTAATTCTACGCAAGAATTTGATAAATACGAGGCCGATTCTATCAATGATGTTTTTGGGAAAAATAGCTTAGTAAAAGTGAGCGCGATTAAGTCTATGCTTGGAGAAAGTTTTAGTGCTTCCGGAGCATTCCAATCGGCCTGCGCTTTGTTAGCGATAGAAAATCAGATGGTTCCTCCCACAATTAATTATCAGGAAAAAGATTCTTTGTGTGATTTAGGTATTGTTTCCGATAAGGCTGTGGAATGCAGCCTCAACAATGTTTTGGTCAATGCTTTTGGCCCGAATTCAGGGAATTCTAGTTTAATTATTTCTAAATATGCTGGTTAACAATCAGAGGGAGGATTAATGCAGGATATTGAAATTGAAAATGAAGTAAAGAGTTTGATTGCTCAGGTGTTGGAAAAAGACCCCAATACTATTAAGCCGGATGCGCGTTTGGTTGAAGATCTTGGCATGGATTCTTTAATGGCTCTTGAGATTCTTGTCGCGGTTGAAAAGAAATTTAAGATTACCATCCCGGAACAAAAGCTTTCCGAGATGAATACCCTGAATGCTACTGTTACAATAGCAAAAGAGTTTTTATCAAAAAAAGCTCCAGCCTGAAAATTTAAAAAAATGAAGAAACGCGTGGTTATCACAGGTTTGGGTGTTGTTTCCTCTGTTGGGATAGGCAAAGAGAATTTCTGGAAGTCTATCCTTGAAGGAAAAAGTGGCATTAGCGAAGTAGGTTCTTTTGATACAAAAGATTTCGCTGTGCATAACGCTGGAGAGATTAAAGATTTTGATCCTCTTAAATACCTGCCTAAAGATAAAATATCCAATCTTGGCCGGAGTTCGTATTTTGGAGTGATTGCCGCAAAGCTTGCTTTGGAAGATGCCGGATTGACAAAAGAAGGTTTAGATAAAGAAGCTACAATGGTTTGTATGGGCACTACAATGGGAGAATCCGGTATTCTTGAGAGGCTTAATCGTAATTTTATTGAAAAAGGCATAGATGGTTTGGATGTTTCTTTGATACCGAATTACCCTTGTAATAACCTTGCCTCTAGTATTGCTTCGGAATTCAGCTTGGAGGGTGTAAATTATGTTATACCTAATGCCTGTGCCGCGGGAAATTTTGCCATAGGTTATGCTTTCGATCTTATCAGTAATGGAGAAGCTGACATGGCTTTTGCCGGGGGTTCAGACGGATTCTCAAGAATTGCTTTTATAGGGTTTAGCCGGATGTTTGCCGTAGCCCCAGAACGCTGTCAGCCATTTGACAAGAATCGTAAAGGCATGATGGTAGCTGAAGGAGCAGGAGTTGTGCTGTTGGAGTCGTTGGATAGCGCTAAAAAGAGAAAAGCAAATATTTACGCGGAGATTTTAGGTTACGGGATAAGCTCTGACGCGAGGCATATGACCGCGCCTTATTCAGAAGGTATTAAGGAGGCAATGCAGTCGGCTCTCAAAGAAAGTAATATTGATGCAAGCCAGGTAGATTATATAAGCGCTCATGGAACCGGGACAGCAGTAAATGATAGAGAGGAGTGCCTTGCGGTAAAGAAAGTATTGGGGGATAATTTTAAAAATGTCCCTATGAGTTCAATAAAGTCTATGTTGGGGCATACTATGGGCGCAGCGAGCGCAATTGAAGCTATTACCTGTTGCCTGGTTATTAAGGATGATGTTTTACCACCCACAATCAATTATGAAACTCCAGACCCAGATTGCGATATTGACTGTGTTCCAAATAAATCACGCCGGCACAAAGTAAATATTGCGTTAAATAATGCTTCTGCTTTTGGTGGAAATAATTCCTGCCTTGTGTTAAAAAAAATTACTTCTTAATATTTTTTAATCCCGGATCAAAATTTTTTGGCTGAATAATTTTAGCGATAGGCTTTGCAAAAAGCCAGAGGATTGGATTGGTGCATTTAAAATAAACAAAGAGAGGGATCAATTTTGCGCCTAATCTTATTTTCGGATGATAATCGGTAATGCCCATTTGATAGTAGCGGATTTTATTCTTAAGGCACCAGGTAATATTGTGATGGAATGTTGCATGGTAAAGGTGAAGTTTATGGGAAGTTTTTTTATCAAACCCGATGAACTTATCAATGCAGGTATCATTTTTAATTAAACAAAGGTTGAAAGCTAAGATTTTGTTATCCGGTGAGCGGGTAATAAACATCTTGGCATTTTCTTTCATATACTTGAAAATATTTTGAAAGAAATCAGGGGTAAGCGTTTCAAATTGAACTTCTGAAGCTGAAAAGTTATTTAAATAGAGTTTAAATATTTCATTCTTTATTGAGTCAATGTTGTCTATAACCTCAGTGGTAAGTATTGTTAGTGCCGCAGAATCTCTAAGTTTACGTTTAAAATCTTTGCGTGTATTCCTGCTTAGCGAAGAAAGGTATTCTTCAAAGGTTTCGCCTTTTATTGCAAGCATTGTGTTGGGGTAATTTTCCATTTTAACGAAATTTTTTTTATAGAGCACCTGTGCGAGAAGCTTGTCTTTTTCCGCAAGATTAAAAAATAGAGTTACGCTTATATTCATTTTCTTAGATATTCTGGAGAATTCTTTGACCAAGAGTTCAAAAAAATCTCTTTTATTTTCTTTTTTTGATATTCCGAGGTATAGCTCTTCGGTGGTGGGGAATCCTACAAAGAGCATCCTCATTTTAAGGAAGCGCTTAAAAAAAGATTGGATGTTAAGGATGATTTTTTGCAATGAACCCTGTATTAAAGTAGAGAATGAGAAGTCTGAAATGAAGAAAGGTATTATCGCACAAATGGCATTATTTCGTTTTGCAACCAGGTATTTAAGTGTGAATTCTTTTATGTGTGATTCTTCAAAGGCTTTATGATAGCCGTAGCCTTCAAGGATGTTTTCATCAAACAGGTTATCCCAGTCGTCTTTGGATATGCTATTGATTGTGTCTAAAACGAAGAATTGTAAATCATGATTTGAGTTTTGCACGAGCTCATTATAGCAGAAACTTATCCGAAGCCAATTAAAATTCGTAATATTCAAGATTTATGATATAATACTTGCTTAAATTATGGAAAACAACGGCTCAAAGAAATTTAATTTCTATCTTAAAGGAAGTAATGAAAAGGCAGTGCTTTTGATTCACGGGATTACCGGCACTCCTTCTGAGATGAAATATTACGGCACCGGCCTTAATAAGGCAGGGTATACCGTATTTTGCAACACTTTACCTAAGCATTGCTCGAGCCTTGGCGAATTGAAGCAAGTTAAATGGCAGGATATGGTGGATTGCTGCATTGATGACCTTAAGAATTTAAGAAAAGATTATAAGAAGGTGTACATCTCCGGGTTATCGATGGGTGCTTTAATTGGAATCCATCTTGCGTATCTTTTTCCGGATGACGTCTCAGGGATAGTCGCTTTAGCCCCTACTATTTTTTATGATGGTTGGGCTTTGCACAAGGGGAAGGTATTCTTAAATCTCGCTTTTCTTATTCCTTTCTTAAGGAATTCTATTGATATCCGCGAGGACTGGCCATATGGCTTAAAAGATGAAGATAGCCGGGAAGCAATTGAAAGATTTTATAAAAATGCCAAGTCCAGCGAGTTTAGTAAAAAGACATTACTTTTTGGAAGCCCATTTTTCCCTGTGGCCTGTCTTTATCAGCACCATCTATTCACGAAAATAGTAGTCAGAGAATTAAATAAAGTGAAAACTCCTATCGTTGCGATTCATTCCTCAGAGGATGACATGGTTAGTATCCGTAATGCCCAGTATATTCTAGAACGGATAGGCTCAAGCTTTAAGTCGTTAGTCCCCTTGGAAGACTCCTATCATATGATTACAATTGATAAGCAAAAAGATAAAGTAATCCAGGAGTCAGTCTCCTTTATGGATAAAATTTAGTTATACTTATGAAGTATGACGCGATAATAATAGGAGCAGGTATCGGGGGATTGATTTGCGCTCTTAAGTTATCTAAGAGCGGGAAAAAGATCCTTTTATTGGAAAAGCAGGGAGTCCCCGGGGGATTCGCAACAAGCTTTCGCAGAAAAGGTTTTACTTTTGAGTCCAGCCTTCACGTTGTTGATGCTTTAAATCCGGATGGAGAGATACGCAAATTTCTGGATGAAAGCGGTATTAGCAATCAGGTTAATTATATAGATCTTGATTATTTTGCGCGCATTATTTATCCTGAGCATAATTTTATCGTTAACTGTTCGTGTAAAGATTTTATTTCTTACCTAAAGTATAATTTCCCTCATGAGTCTTCCGGAATAGACAAAGCCTTCTTAGCAATAAATAAATTTAATAAGCAGTTTGACAGATTCTACGAATTGAATTTGCCTTTGTGGCTAAAATTTGCTTTAACTCCATTAATCTCTCCTCAAATTATCCTGACTTCCATGATTTCAACAGAACAGTTTTTAGGGAAGTTCATTAAAGATAAAAAACTTCTGGCTTTGTTTACGGATATCTGGCGTTTTTTGGGGTTGCCACCCAGCCGTTTAAGCGCTTTTTATTTTTTGATTATTTTCCGGGGCTATTATGAGAATCATACTGCGTATATTAAGGGAGGATTTTCTAAATTGTTTGAAGCAATTATTTCTGAATTAAAAAAAGAAGGTTCTGAGGTAAGGTTTAATACAGAGGTAAAAAAAATTTCCATAGGTAATAATAAACAAGTTAAGTCTGTTATAACTAAAAACAATGAAGAATTTTTTTCAGATGCTGTAGTTTCTAATGCAAATGCTATTGATACGTTGACAAACTTTATTGATGATAACGCTCAAAAAAATAAATACTTAAATGAAATATCGGGCTTAGAGAAATCAATTTCTGCATTTCAGGTTTATTTAGGTTTAAGTAAGCCGGCAAAGGATTTGGGGATGGGGCAATATGTAGTTTCGCTTAATAAATCTTACGATCAGGATGAGAATTTTTCTTTTTTTACTTTGGAGAATTATGATTCCTGCTCTTTGGAGCTTGTAGACCATTCGCAGATAGACCCCGGTTTAGTGCCATCCGGGAAGGGAAGCCTTTTGATAATGATTTTAGCGGATTATTCTTCTTGGAAAAACTTGTCAGAAGAAAAATATAAGCAAAAGAAGGATGAAGTTGCAAAGAAGCTAATCAAGAGGGCAGAACAGTTCTTGCCCGGATTGACTAATAACATTGAAGTAATGGAAGTAGCAACCCCTTTGACAATGGAGCGTTATGTTTCGTCTCCACAAGGCGCTATTTATGGCTTTTCTCAATCTGTAAGCCAGTCAAGCATTAATAGGCTTCCTCAAAAAACAAGAATCAAAGGTTTGTTTCTTGCGGGTGCTTGGACGCAGCCAGGGCATGGGATGCACGGATGTTTTGTCTCAGGCATTGAGGCAGCTGATTCAGTGTTACGTTATTTAAAGGGATAATGATGGAAAATGAGGAATATTTAAATAAGCAGGAAGAAGATTTTGCAGCGCATGAACTAAAATGTTCCCGTTGTGGAGCTTGCTGTGGGGCAAATGATAAGGATCCATGTATAAATCTGGAAAAAGTGCAAAGTGGAAAATATTATTGTAAAATATATGAAAATAGGATTGGCCGGCAGAAAACTATTTCCGGAAGGGAATTTAGCTGCATACCAATAAGGGATTTAACGAACGAGTATCTTTTATCAATAAATTGTGTTTACGCAAGGACTAAATAAAATGAAAAGCAAAGTATTTTTTATTCCTGTGAATAATTCAGATGGAAGTGCCGTGATCCGGGAAAAGCTGGAGCGCCTTCTTAAAAAAAGCAGGCTGCTTAGTTTTGTTAAAGAAAAAGATAAGGTAGTTATCAAGATGCATTTTGGAGAAGAGGGGAACACGGGTTATATTCGTCCTGAATATTCGCGTGTGGCAGCTGACTTGATTAAAAAAATGAAAGCTTCATCAGCTTATATTGATGCGAATACGCTTTATCAGGGAAGAAGAAATAATTCCAAGGATCATCTAAAGCTTGCTTATGAACATGGTTTTACATTAAAAACTTCCGGGGCTAAAGTTTTGATTCCGGATGACAAAGTTATTCGTAACGTAAGCGAGGTGGAAATTAATCAAAAGTATATTAAGATTGCAAAGGTGTTAAAGGTTTTTTTGCAGTATGATTCTCTTTTGGGGTTAGCGCATTTTAAGGGGCACATTATGACTGGTTTTGGAGGAGCATTGAAAAATATCGGTATGGGGTGTGCCAGCCGCGAAGGCAAGCTCGCGCAGCATTCCAATATTTCTCCTTTTATAAAAGAAAAGCAATGCATCGCCTGCGGAAGATGTATCAAGGTTTGCCCTGCGCAAGCAATTACTCTAAAGAATAGGAAAGCAATAATTGACCCTTCTAAATGTATAGGATGCTCAAGTTGTATTGCTGCTTGTAAACAATGTGCTATTGAAGTTGATTGGGAGTCTGGAGGCAATGTAATTCAGGAAAAAATGATAGAATACGCCAAGGCGATTTTGGATTCTAAAAAGAAAAAGTGCGGGTTTGTCAATTTTGCAATTAAAATTACCAAGGAATGCGATTGCCTGGCAAAGGATGACCCTAGGATTGCTCCTGATGTGGGGTTGTTCGTTTCTCGGGATCCTGTTAGCGTAGATAAAGCCTGTTTTGATTTAGTGTTAAAAGCCGCCGGAAGGGATATATTTAAAGAAGCACATCCGTCGCGTAATGGCTTAAAACAGCTTAAGTATGCGCAAGAAATAGGAATAGGGAATTTAGATTACGAATTAATTGTAGTTTAATATTAATCCCCGATTCTATCTGATGAATCGGGATGGGCTTGTGCCCAAAAGGAGTGTTTCTGATGGACCCATTGCTAAAAAAAATAATTGATGCAGCAGGTGTTTCCGGATATGAAAAAGAAATTACTGCTATTATGCAAAGTGAGTTTAAAAAGAGAGGCTGTAGTGTGGAGGTGGATAATTTCGGTAATGTGATTGCCAAAAAAGGAAGCGGTAAGAAAAAAATTATGCTCGCAGCCCATATGGATGAAATTGGGCTGTTAGTTAAACATATTACTAAAGATGGTTATTTGAATTTTATTAAAATCGGCGGTATTGATGACAGGGTATTAATCGGTCAGAGGGTAATTGTAAAATCCAAAAAAGGAGATTGTTTCGGGATTATTGGTTTAAAGCCGCCGCATCTTGTAAAGGAAGAAGAGAAATCTAAGGTGGTAAAATACACGGAAATGTTTATTGATATAGGATGTAAAACCAAAGAGGAAGCGGAGAAAAAAGTGGCAATTGCCGATTCAGTTATTTTTGAGCCAAATTCGGGAGTTTTGAATAACTCTCTATGTTATGGAAAAGCTATTGATGACCGGGTTGGTTGCTATGCTTTATTGAAGATTATGGAGAAGGTTAATACGGGCGCCCAAGTTTTTGCAGTTGCAACAGTTCAGGAGGAAGTAGGCCTTAAAGGAGCCCGTACTTCATCATTTAAAGTGGATCCTGATTTTGCACTTGTTATTGATACTACGAGCGCAGGAGACACCCCGATGATTAAAGAAAGTGAGTCTACTTTAAAATTAGGCTCTGGGGCAGCAATTACGATAATTGAAGCTGCAGGTAGAGGAATTATCGTAAGCGAAAAAGTAAGAGAGATGTTGGTTGATACTGCCAGAGAGAATAAAATTAAATTTCAGATGGATGTCCTTGAAGGAGGAATGACTGATGGAGCGATGATTAACATGAATAGAGAGGGTATCCCCTGTGGCGTGTTGAGTGTGCCAAGCCGTTATATACATTCTCCGGTAAGTGTTTTTAGTTTGGAAGATTTGAACTCTGTGATAGAATTAAGCGTAAAAGTGATTAAAAAAATAGCTTAGACAGAGGAGAGCGCAAAAATGCCTGATAAAAAAAGAATTTTTATAGTGGATGATGAACCGGAAATCGTAAAATTAATTACTGATTTACTTGAGCCGGCGGGTTTTGAAGTTAAGTCAACAACAGAGCCTAAGCAGGTAATTTATTTGATAAAAAGTTTTAAACCGAATCTGATACTTTTGGATTTATTAATGCCTACCTTAGGCGGGCTTGAAATCTGTGAGATGCTTAATAAGGATTCGCAGACTCAAGGTATACCAATCATTGTTATTTCTGCTCTTGCCGGGACAGTTGATGTGAAAAAGGCATATAGCCTTGGGATTGTCAGCTATTTTAAGAAACCTTTTGAGCTCCAAAAGCTTTTGGCAGAGATTAAAAAGATACTTTCCTATAAAGAAACCCAACTTTAATTTTTAGCCGTAATTTTCTTGCACAACTCGTTAGTTATGATATAATTATATGAATTTTAAGGCCTTGAATCTATTCACAAAGAGGACTACTTATGGGTGCGATTGAGGTTGTTGTTAATCACATTAATATATTGCCTGGGAAAAGAATTTTATTCCCAGGTTTTTTTATGGATAACTGGGTATGATTAAAAAATATTCAGTAAAAGGTAAATATTATGTTGTTGCACTTGTATTGTTATTAGGTGCAGTTATATCTTTTGGCTTATTCCTTGGCGCGCAGAAGATTGAGAGGACCAATTTAATAAAAGAATTTGATTCTTTTTGTGATGAAAGGCTTGATTTAATCGAGAAGTCAGTACAGGATTGCATAGAACTGCTTCAAACGGTAGCTTCTTTTTATGCTTCAAGTGTTTCGGTTGAAAGAGATGAATTCAGGATTTTTGTTGAAAATATTTTAAAACGGCACAAAGAAATTTTATCTATTGATTGGATGCCGAGAGTCGGAAATGCAGAAAGGCTTAGTTTTGAAGAAAAAATTCGCAGGGAGGGTTTTCAGAATTTTCAGATTACCGAAAGAGATGAGTCAGGAAAGTTCGTAAGAAGCAGCAGAAGAAATGAGTATTTTCCGGTTTTATTCATTGAGCCTTTCAATAATATTACTAAAGTAATTTTAGGTTATGATATTAATTCTGATGTTGACCGTAAGGCCTCTTTAGCTAACGCATTAGAAACAGGAGGGGTTGGGGTAACTTCAAAAATAGGGCTTTTAGAAAAACTCAATATTTCTGGAGGCGCTTTTGGCCTGCGTTTTTTTCTGCCTGTAACCGATGATTATAAACCTCATTTAACCCTAGAGCAACGAACCGCTAATCTCAAGGGATTTCTTTCTTTGGTTGTTCCGATTGACTCGCTTATAGAAACGTCCTTGTCTTCCTTGACTCCGGTAGGAATTAATTTTGCGATATATGATGAAACCTCTCCAGAGATATCCAATTTTATTTACTTGCATAATACGCGTGTAAGGGCTAGTCCAAATATTGGCAAATTAACGAATATGCTGGGTAAATATTCTTATGCGGATATTTCCTATACAAGGTATTTTGATTTTGCAGGGCGCAGGTGGAAATTTGTTTGTTATCCGGATTCTGTATTTATCCATAGGTTCAATAGCCTTTTGAAATGGGGGGTGTTTTGCCTTGGTTTGTTAATTACTTTATTGCTTGCCGCATATCTTTTTGAGATAGCAAGGCGTACAGCAAGAGTTGAGTTATTAGTAGGTGAACGCACTACTGCATTAAAAGAATCGGAAGAAAAATACAAAAGTTTAGTGGATAATATCACTCTTGGGGTTGCGCTTGTTAATCCCCAGATGCAGATTCTTGCAATGAATAATCAGATGAAACAATGGTTCCCGGATGCTGATACTGCTAAGCAGCCTATTTGTTACAAGGTTTTTAATAGGCCCCCGCGGGAAGAAGCTTGTTCTTATTGCCCTACCTGCAAAACTTTAAAGGATGGATTAAGGCATGAGGCTATAACTGAAACTCCGCTTGAGGATGAGATAAGGAATTTTAGGGTTATTTCCTCTGCAGTCAAGTCTGTAAACGGAGATATTATTGCAGCAATTGAAACTATTGAGGACATTACTGTACGTAAACATTTTGAAGATATATTAGATGCACAAAGAAGAGAATTGCAAAATATTATTGATTATTCTCCGGTTTTCATTTTTTACAAAGATAGGGTAAATAAACTTATTAGGGTGAACAAAAGTTTTGCTGAATCCCAAGGAGCGAAGAAAGAAGACTTGGAAGGTAAATCCATGTTTGATCTTTTTCCTGAATACGCTGAAGCTTATTGGTCTGATGATAAGGAGGTTATCGTTTCCGGCAGGCCAAAATTCGGGATTATCGAATTACTTAAGACTAAACAAGGTTTACGCTGGGTTCAGACAGACAAAGTTCCGTTTAAAGACGATAAGGGGAATATTAACGGTATTATTGGTTTTAGTGTTGATATAACTGAGCGTAAGAGTTCAGAAGAGCTGCTTAAGAAGTCATATAATATGCTAAGGGAAATAATTGAGAAGTCTCCGTTTGGTATTTATATTGTAAACTCCAAGGGACAAGTTGAATATGTTAATGATGCTATGCTTAAGCTATCCGGAGAGACCAGAGAACAATTCTTGGGTTTAAATGTTTTTGATTTTGCGCATTATAAAGAGGCCGGCCTTATTGATAAAATAAAACTTGGGCTTAACGGCGAATATTTTAAGATTGATAATGTTGAATATACTTCTTATTTTGGGCAGATGACTACAGTGCGGAATTTTACGGGTATTCCTTTGGAGGAAGGCGGGAGTAAAAAAATCTTAATGATAGTTGAGGATATTACCGAGCGTAAGCGTCTAGAGAGAATCAAGGATGATTTTATAAGCACCGTTTCTCATGAACTGCGGACGCCGCTTTCAATTACAAAAGAAGGGATAAGTTTGGTGTTAGATGGGATAACCGGAGCGATAAACGAGAAGCAGGCGCGAATCCTTACAACATCAAAAGATAATATTGATAGGCTTGCGAGAATCATCAATGACCTCCTTGATATCTCTAAGCTGGAAGCAGGAAGAGTAGAGCTTAAAAAAGAATTTTTTGACATAACCGAGATGGTGAAGAACATCGGGTTAAGTTTCGAGCCGCAAATAAAGAAAAAAGGGCTTAATTTGAAATTAGATGTCCCTAGCGAAAAAATAAACGTTTATGCGGATCCGGATAAAATCAATCAGGTTTTTATTAATTTAGCCGGAAACTGCGTAAAGTTCACAAATGAAGGATATGTTGAAATCACAATAAGAGAATTAGGGGATGAGGTTGAATGTGTTGTTGCCGATACTGGAATAGGTATTGGCAAAGATGATCTTACGAAAGTATTTAGTAAATTCCAACAATTTGGTAGGGTTGCGGGCCCTGGAGACAGAGGTACTGGTTTAGGCTTGTCAATCGTTAAAGGGATTATTGAATTACACAAAGGGAATATTTTCGTTGAGAGCCAGGTTAAGAAGGGCACCAAGTTTACTTTTATGCTTCCAAAGTATACTTTTCGTCAGGCCTTAAAAGAAAATATTGATAAAGAAATTGAAGAAGCCTTAAGGAGTGACTCTAAACTTTCTTTAATTATTATCAAGACTGCCATAGTAGATATGAGGCTTATGGGTACCAAGCTTTATTCAATACTTGATTCCATGATTAATATTGTTAAAAATAGCTTGACTCGTAAAAAAGATATAGTTATAAAAGAAGACGGGCAGGTGATAGTGATTCTGCCGGATTGTGATAAAGAAAATGTTTTAATGGTTGTTGGCAGGATAAGGGAAGGCATATCAAAATATTTGGCTGCTTACGATTTGACAGAGGGAGTAAAAATTAAGGTTGGGCACGCTACTTTTCCTGATGAAGCTAAAAATGATGAGGATTTAGTGCTCATAGCAGAATCAAGTAATTATAGTTAATTAAACGGAGGAAAGAATGGGAAAGAAAAAGATATTAGTAGTTGATGATGAGCCAAGTTTGGTTGAGATGTTGAAGATGAGGCTTGAGCTAAACGATTTTAACGTAGTTACTGCCTCTGATGGGCAGGAAGGCATGTTAAAAGCCAAGAGCGAAAAACCCGACTTGATCCTTTTAGATATTCTTATGCCCAATATGGACGGGTATTCGTTTGTCAGGGAAATAAAAGCTGACGAATCATTGAGAAATACAAATGTTATCGTTTTGACTGCTAAAGCAGGGATGAAAGATTTGTTTGCTATTGAAGGAATTAAACATTATGTGGAGAAACCTTTTGAATATAGTGATCTTTTAGCTAAGATTAATTCGTTATTAGGTTAAATTGCAAGGCAACTTAGGGCTTTTGAAGCAGGAGGAATAAGCAACATGGATAAAAAAAGAATTCTTGTGGTTGACGATGAATCACAGTTAGTTGAATTGATTCAGATGCGCCTTGAGGCCAATGGTTTTGAGGTTATCACTGCCTATAACGGCCAGGAGGCTTTGGATAAAGCCCGGCAGGAAAAACCCGATTTAATTATATTAGACCTTATGCTTCCTAAGATTGACGGTTATAAGGTCTGTCGGATGTTAAAATTTGACGAGAAATATAAAAATATTCCTGTAATATTGTTTACCGCTAGGGCGCAGGAAGATGATATTATCCTGGGGCAAAAAGTCGGCGGAGATGCGTATATTACTAAGCCGTTTGATCCAGATGCTTTGCTTGCTAAGATAAAAGAATTATTGAAATAGGTTTTTAAGATTAATTAGGGAGGGAATTTAATGGAAAAGAAGAAGATATTGATTGTTGATGATGAAAAAGACCTTGTTGATTCAGTTAAGATAGCCCTTGAGGTAAATCATTATGCAGTATTTGCCGCTTATGACGGAGAACAGGCTTTTCAAATGGTTGAGGAAGTAAACCCTGATTTGATTGTTTTGGATATCATGCTTCCTAAGAAAGATGGTTTCCAGGTTTGCGAACAGTTGAAAAAAGACCCGAAATACGCGAATATCCCTGTGATTATGCTAACTGCTAAAGAACAAGAAGAGGATATTAAACTTGCAAAAAAAGTAGGTGCTAATGCGTATATTTCAAAACCGTTCGAAATCGGGCTTCTGTTTTATAATATTACAAATTTGCTTAAATAGCTGTAAGCTAACAGAAGTATTCTCTTAGAAGTGCTTCAAGCAGATGCAGGAGGTTTGGATGGAGAAGAAAAAGATACTAGTTGTAGACGATGAAGAGGATTTAATTAAATTTGTCAAAGTAAGGCTTGAGGCTAATAATTACGAAGTATTTTTTGCTTATGACGGTCAAGAAGCGCTTAATGTAATAGATGAAGTTAATCCGGATCTATTAATTTTAGATATTATGCTTCCAAAAAAGAATGGTTATGAAGTTTGTGAGAAGCTCAAGAAAGACCCTAAATATTCACACCTACCTATACTAATGCTCACAGCTAAAGATCAGCAAAGAGACGTGGATCTGGCAAAAGAAATGGGAGCAGATGCTTTTATTTGTAAGCCGTTTGAGGCTGAGCTTTTGCTTTACGATATCAAGAATTTGCTCCACTTGTCTTAAGATTTAATTAAACGGAGGCTTTATGTCAAAGAGTGTAAATATTGATGTACTCTTAAAAAAAGGTGTAGTCACGCAAGACCAGATTAATAGCGCAAAAGAGGAAGCAGCAAAGACCGGCATGACTATAGATAAAGCTCTTGAAAGACTGGGTTTTATTTCTCAGGTTGATATAGGCAATATAATTGCTGATTCAATCGGGGTGCCTTTTATTGACTTAAGCGATTATCTAATTGATCCGGATGTTATTAAATTTATTCCTGAATCAATAGCAATGAAATATAGGGTTGTTCCTTTATTTAAGATTGGGGACAGCCTAACTATTGCTATGGCAGACCCTCAGGACATCATTGCTATGGATGAAATAAGGATTAAGTCCGGATTATCTTCTATTGATGTGGTTTTGTCAACTGAGGAAATGATACAAAGAATTATTGATCAGTATTATGGTTCAATTGGCAGCACGCAGGAATTAATAAAAGGTTTAACTGAAGAAAAGATGGAGGAGCAGTTAAAGCAGGGTAAGCGTTTGTCTGATATTGCTGAGGAAGCTCCTGTAATTAAGTTAGTCAATTTAATAATTATGCAGGCTGTTAAAGAAAGGGCCAGCGATATCCATATTGAGCCCGGAGAAAGTTCAGTGTTAATCC
The DNA here is from genome assembly GCA_028715415.1 of Candidatus Omnitrophota bacterium. NCBI lineage: Bacteria > Pseudomonadati > Candidatus Omnitrophota > Candidatus Omnitrophota bacterium. The sequence goes on from JAQURX010000006.1 coordinate 95,984, forward strand.
GCTTTAGAGTAGATGGCATTCTCCATGAAGCTCAGAATATCCCAAAACATCTGCAAAGCGCTCTTTGTTCCCGTGTTAAAATAATGGCCAAGATGGATATTTCCCAGACGCGTATTCCCCAGGACGGCAGAATCCAGCTAAAAATGGAAAATAAAAATTTGGATTTGAGGGTTTCAACTTTTCCGACTATGCACGGGGAAAACATTGTTTTAAGGATTCTGGATAAAACATCAGTGCTCTTGGGGCTTGCGGAATTAGGGTTTCAAGAATTGGATTTAAAAGCTTTTGATAAATTGATTAAACATCCGAATGGGATAATTTTGGTTACAGGGCCAACAGGCTCCGGTAAAACTACCACGCTTTACGCAGCACTCTCTACAATAAATGATATAGGTAAGAATATAATTACGATTGAAGACCCCGTGGAATATGAAATCCCTCTTATCCGGCAAACCCAGGTTAATGTTCAGGCAGGTCTTACTTTTGCAAATGGTTTGAGGAGCATCTTAAGGCAGGACCCGGATATTGTTATGGTCGGAGAGATTCGTGATAAAGAAACAGCAGAGATTGCGATTCAGGCATCATTAACAGGGCATTTGGTTTTGTCAACTTTGCATACAAACGATGCCGCAAGTTCTCTTACGCGTTTACTGGATATGGGGATTGAGCCTTATCTGATCGCAAGTTCTGTTATAGGTATTCTGGCGCAGAGATTAGTAAGAGTAATTTGCCCCAAATGCAAAGTTAATTATACCCCTTCGGAAGAAGTTATCAAGGACTTGAATATTGAAGAAAAGGTTGAATTTTCCCGTGGGAAGGGTTGTATGCACTGTAAGAATACCGGGTACATGGGAAGAAAAGGCATTTTTGAGCTTTTAGTTATTAATGATGAGATTAAAAATCTGGTTACTGCTAAAGCAAATGCAGCCCAAATTAAGAAAGTGGCTGTATCAAACGGCATGCGTACACTATATGAAGATGGTATTGAGAAAATAAAAAAAGGCATTACTACCGCAGAAGAGGTCTTAAGGGTTACTGAAGAAGCGTAATAAATAATTAATCCCTACCCGCATCTTTGCTTATCGGCACCTTGGCATAATAAATGATTGCCAAATATGCCCTTTCTGGGCAGAAGGCAAAGAGTGCCTTTGGTAGGGCAAACAGGGCAGGGCTTGTGCCCGGGAGGTAAAGTATGGCGATTTTGATGGGATTTGCAATAATAACACTAATCTTAGGGCTGCTTTTTATCGGAGGACAAGATGTCTTAAAGAAATTATCAGATGGCATGAACAAAATTGTGATTGAGTTTAAGGCTCCCTCGGAAAAGGAAAGTAAATTTGTTGGAGTTTTCCTGATTGTATTTTCCATTGTTTTGTTTTTTGTCGCCTCTCGTTTAAGATAGCAAGGAAGCTATGCCTAATTTTAAGTATAAAGCTAGAGACAGCTTTTCAAGGTTAGTAAATGGAGTAATCGCTGCAGAAAACAAGGATCATGGCGTGAAAAAACTGCAGGATATGGGGTATGTTATAATTTCTCTTTCCGAGGTTTCAGAAATCAATCCCCTTACGCTTCTAAAACGGTTTGAAAGGGTGGGCCTTGAGGAACTAAATATTTTTACCCGCCAGCTTTACTCCTTACAGAAAGCAGGTCTTCCTTTATTGTCAAGCCTTGAAGCGGTTGCGCTGCAAACTAAAAGCAGGTATTTTAAGACAGTGATTATGGATATTGCCCGGAATATCCGGGGAGGGTCAAGTTTTTCTTCGAGTTTAAAAGAATATAATAATATTTTTGATGAAGTATATGTCAGCATGATTAAAGCAGCGGAGATCGGTGGAAATATTGTAAGTATCCTTGAGAGACTAAATAGCCTTATTGAACAGCAGATTGATACAAGAGCCCGGATTAAGGCAGCTACAAGATATCCGATGATTGCTTTTTTTGTGTTATGCGTTGGATTTTTAATCGTGGTTACTTTTGTCATCCCGCGATTTGCGATGATTTATGGCCAGTTTAATGCCACACTTCCTTTGCCAACTAGGATTTTGATTTTTATAAGTGTATTGATTCAGAAATTCTGGTTTTTGTTTATTTTGGGTTTAATAGGGGCAATTATCGCTTTTAGGGCATTTATTTCTTCTAAATTGGGCCGTCCTATTTGGGATAATTTTAAGTTAAAGGTTCCGATTTTAGGCCCGTTGGTTAATTTGTTAATAATGTCTCGTTTTGCGAGAGTTACATCAATACTGATGAAAAGCGGAGTGCCTATTTTGGAAGTCCTGGATTTAACTTCAAGAACTTCCGGAAATATAATAATTTCTCGCGCGATTCTTAATATCAGGGAAAGTGTTAGCCAGGGTAGAGGGCTTTCTGAGCCAATGAAAGTAAGTAATCTGTTCCCTCCAGTTGTAGTGCAAATGATCGCCGTCGGAGAACAAACGGGAAGAGTTGATGAGCTGCTTTTTAGTGTTGCTGATTATTATGACCGTGACGCAGCCTATATGATAAAGAATTTAAGTACTTACATTGAACCAATACTGATTTTGGTTTTAGGTTGCATGGTTTTACTTATGGCTCTGGCAATATTCTTGCCAATGTGGAACCTGATTAGAGTTTTTAGGTCTTCTTAAAAGGTATGTTTAGCCTAAAGGTAAAACGTTCATTCTCGGTTTTTGAATTGATGGTTGTTTCTTGTGTTATATTTATTCTTATAGGTTTATTCGCGAATTATTTCAACATTGTTTTGAGAGCGGGAAGGGAAGAGGCGTTAAAAAACGAACTGATGAATTTGCGGCTGGCAATTCAGCATTATCAAATTAATAATAATTCATTTCCTGTTTCGCTTCAGGAACTTACAAATATTAAGTTGACACCAAAGGATTTTAGCTATAAAATTATGTATAAGTATCTTAATTATTATAGGGTTATGAAAGATGGAACTTTAGTTGACCCTTTTCTTAATAGATACGCTTATGATAAAAATAAAGGCCAGGTTAACTCAACTACAAAAGGATATGAAAGGTGGTGAGAAGATGAGAATAGCAGGGAAAAAGAAAGGTTTTACGCTAATTGAATTGGTAATGGTAATTACAATATTAGGTATTCTTTCGGCTGTAGCATTGCCCACATTCTGGAATCTTCAAGAGGATGCTAAGAGAGCTGCTTGTAGAGGTGCTTTGGGCGGCCTGCGTAGCGGTATTTCTATTTGGTATGCTAAGACCGCAGCTTCTGGCGCGGCAAGCTTTCCTACAGGCGCTGAGTTATCTTCTTCTCCGGGTGGCGTAATGCAGTTTGGTATTCCGGTTAATCCTTACAATAGCCAAAGTAATATTCTAGTTTCCTCTTCAATTAGTACTTCGTTAACAAACGGCTGGATTTATAATGATACTACCGGGCAGATTTATTCTGCTGCATTGCAAACAGTTGGTTCTAATTTTTAATTGATTTTTAAAGAGTGTTTATTTTATGGCTGATTTTTTAAGTAATTTTTAAAGAATCAGCCATAAATATTTTATTTATAAAAATGCCTTCCAAAAAGATTAAAAATCTTATTCTTGTTTTGTTGCTAGCTGCTATTAGCTTTGGTATTTATTTTAATTCCCTCCAAGGGGGTTTCCTGATTGATGATTTTTCCGGGATATCTAACAACCCTGTTATTCAAAACTTAAAAAATTTCATCAGCA